>NZ_JBWKIF010000007.1:229260-349700 GCF_056432865.1 Streptomyces sp. NPDC044921 | reverse complement strand
TTTCAAAGGAACCTCGACCATCGGTTGTCCGATGGACGGGGTATCAACATATCTGGCGTTGACTTTTGGCACGCTGTTGAGTTCTCAAGGAACGGCCGCTTCCTTTGTACTCACCCTCTCGGGCTTTCCTCCGGGCGCTTCCCTTCGGTCTTGCGTTTCCGACTCTATCAGATCCTTTTCTCGACCTGATCCCCAGTCAGCGGGGGTTGTCCTCGCGGCCGTTGGGCCGTTCCGACGTGTCCAACCTTAGCGCGGTCTCTCGGCGATTCCAAAATCGATCCCGGTTCGGAGTCGATCAAGGCGTCGAGTCCCAATTCGAATTGAATTCGGGCGTGCCGAAATCAACCCCGTTGGGAGTGATCTTGCTGTGGTTGGTGCCGCTGCTGCGGCGGAAGTGCTGTCGCAGAACCGTTACGGCTCCGCGGCAACCCGAAGAACTCTACGGATGCGGCGTAGGGCTGTCAAGCGCCCCCCGTCAAGATCTTTTCCGGGTCGGCGGGACGGGTGTCAGTCCAGGTCGGACAGGCGTCCGCCGGCGTCCGGCTGGGCGTCCTCCACGCGGCGCAGCAGGCGCGTGAGGACCTCGCCCAGTGCCGTGCGCTCGACGGGAGAGAGGTCCTGGAGCAGGTCCTCCTCGAAGACCGACGCCAGGCGCATCGCCTCCAGCCACTTCTCCCGCCCCTCCGATGTCAGCTCCACGATCACGCGGACGCGGTTGGTCTCGTCCCGTTCACGGGTCACCAGTCCTTCGCCGACCATGCGGTCGATGCGGTGGGTCATGGCGGCGGGGGTCAGGCCGAGGCGCTTGGCGAGTTCGCTGGGGCCGAGCCGGTAGGGGGCGCCGGAGAGGACGAGGGCCTTGAGGACCTCCCACTCGGCGTTGCTGATGCCGAGGGCCGAGGTCTGGCGGCCGTAGGCGACGTTCATGCGGCGGTTCAGGCGCGACAGGGCGGAGACGATCTGCTCCACCTGGGGGTCGAGGTCCTGGAACTCGCGCTGGTACGCGGCGATCTGCTCTTCGAGGGTCGGCTCGTCGGAGCCGGGGGTGTCGCCCATGGGCGCAGTATGGCACGCCCGTTCTTTGCCTTGAAGTCCTTGGGTATGTACTCTTTAGCTTCGAACTTTAGTTTCGAAGTCTTCACTCCTAACTTGTGAGAGAGGTGAACGTGACCAGGGCGATGGGCGCAGCGATGCGCCGGATCCACGTGGGCAACGCACTCAGCGCGTTCGGGCTCGGCTTCACGGTCCCGTATCTGTACGTCTATGTGGCGCAGGTACGAGGACTGGGAGCCATGACGGCGGGCCTCGTGCTCGCCGTCTTCGCTGTGGCCGCGCTGGTGGTGCTGCCGTTCGCCGGGCGGGCCATCGTCCGGCGCGGCCCGCTGCCGGTGCTGCTCGCCGCCCTGCTCACCGCCGCCGCCGGCGCGCTGGCCCTGGGGGTCTCGGGCGGTGCGGTGGCCGTGCTGACGTCGGCTTCCCTGCTGGGGGCCGGGCAGGCCGTGATGCAGCCCGCGCTGGCGACGATGATCGTGGACTGCTCCTCCGCGGAGACACGGTCGCGTGCGTTCGCCACGCAGTTCTTCCTGCAGAACCTCGGTCTCGGCGTCGGTGGCCTGATCGGCGGCCACCTCGTCGACACCACGAGCGCTGCCTCCTTCACGCTGCTCTTCGCGATCGAGGCGGCGATGTTCCTGCTGCTGGTCGTGGTGATGGCGACGGTGCGGATGCCGCACGCGCCGCGGATCGAGAGCGCGCCGGCGTCGGGGCGGGGCAGCTGGAAGCAGCTGCTGGGCAACCGGGCCATGGTGCAGCTGTGCGTGCTGGGCTTCGTGCTGTTCTTCGCCTGCTACGGGCAGTTCGAGTCGGGGCTGAGCGCCTACGGGGTGGAGGCCGCCGGGATATCGACGTCCGCGCTGGGGACGGCCCTCGCGGCGAACACCCTGGTGATCGTCGTGGCGCAGTTCGCCGTGCTGCGGTTCGTGGAGCGGCGCCGGCGTTCGCGGGTGATCGCCGCCGTGGGCCTGATCTGGGCCGTGGCGTGGGCCGTCGCCGGGTACGCGGGGCTGGGGCACGGCAGCCAGGAGATGGCGACGGCCGCGTTCGTCTCGACGTACGCCTTGTTCGGGCTGGGTGAGGCGATGCTGTCGCCGACCGTGGCGCCACTGGTCGCGGATCTCGCGCCGGAGGGGATGGCCGGGCAGTACAACTCGGCGTTCGCCCTGGTCAAGCAGCTCGCGCTGGCGGTCGGGCCGGCGGTGGGCGGACCGCTGGGGGCCTCGCTGCACGCGCCGTACATCGTGGCGTTCCTGGTGTTCTCCCTGGGGATCACGGTCCTCGCCGTGCGGTTGGGCCGGCAGCTGACCGACGTACAGGATCAGCCGTGGCTCGGGAGGAGCCGGGTCGTGGCGCGGGGCGGGGCGCCCGTTTCCGCGGACGTCTGACCCGCGGCGCGCGCTACGTGGCCCGGGCGCGCGGCAGGGCGAACTCGCACCAGACCGCCTTGCCGCCGCCCGGGGTGCGGCGGCAGCCCCAGCTGGACGCGATCGTGGCGACGATGGCGATGCCCCGGCCCGACTCGTCGCCCGGTTCCGCCCTGCGGCGTCTGGGGAGGTGGTCGTCGCCGTCGGTGACCTCGATGATCAGCCGCCGGTCCGTGCGGCGCAGGCGCAGGCGCATCGGCGGGGTGCCGTGCTGGAGGGAGTTGGCGACGAGCTCGCTGGTGGCGAGGACGCCGAGGTCGTGCAGGTCGGTGGGGAAGCGCCAGCTGGTCAGGACGCCGGAGGCGAAGGCACGCGCGCGGGGGGCCGCTTCGATACCGCCGAGGAGTTCCAGGGCGGCGTTGCGGAAGAGCTCGCTCTCCGGGCCCTTGCGGGCGGGGTGCTGCAGGACCAGGACGGCCACGTCGTCGTCGTGGTCCGGGGTCACGCCGGCCGAGCGGACCAGGCGGTCGCAGACGACCTGGGGCGTGCCGGTGGCGCCGGCCAGGGCGCGCTCCAGGGCGGCGATGCCCTCGTCGAGGTCGGCGTCGCGGCGCTCCACGAGGCCGTCCGTGTAGAGGACGGCCGTGGAGCCGGGGCTCAGGGGGATCGAGCCGGAGGCGTGCATCCAGCCGCCGGTGCCGAGCGGGGGGCCGGTGGGCTCGTCGGCGCGCAGGACCGCGCCGTTCTCGTCGCGGACGAGGATGGGCAGGTGGCCGGCCGAGGCGTAGACCAGCTTGCCCTCGTTCGGGTCGTGGACGGCGTACGCGCACGTGGCGATCTGGTTGGCGTCGATCTCGGCCGCCAGGCCGTCGAGGAGCTGGAGGACCTCGTGCGGGGGCAGGTCGAGTCGGGCGTAGGCGCGGACGGCCGTGCGCAACTGGCCCATGACCGCGGCCGCGCGGACGCCGCGGCCCATGACGTCGCCGATGACCAGGGCCGTGCGGCCGCCGCCCAGGGTGATGACGTCGTACCAGTCGCCGCCGACCGCGGCTTCCGTGCCGCCGGGGTGATAGGTGGCGGCGATGCGCAGGTCGTCCGGCTGTTCGAGCTCCTGGGGGAGCAACGAGCGCTGGAGGGTGACGGCCGTCTCGCGCTGGCGGCGTTCGCTGGCACGCAGCCGTTCGGCGGCTTCGGCGTGGTCGGTGACGTCGGTGGCGAAGACGAGGACACCGCGGCCGTCCGTGCCACCCGTGCCGTCGCCCTGGGCCACCGGGGTGCACGTGAAGGTGTAGCAGCGGCCGTCGGGGGCCTTGCGGGACTTCACCGTGCGCGGCTTGCCGCTGCGCTGGACCTGGTCCAGGAGGGGGAACAGGCCGAGCGCGTCCAGTTCGGGCAGGGCCTCGCGGGCGCGTTCGCCGAGCGGGCGTACGCCGAAGGCGGTGGTGTAGGCGTCGTTGACGTAGGCGATGCGGTGGTCGGGGCCGTGGACCAGGGCGACGAGGGACGGGACGCGGTCGAGGACCTCGCGCACCCGCAGCTCGTCGACGGCGGGTACGGGCGGCGTCTCACCGGTCAGCTGTTCGGCGCGGGCGGCGGGTACGGAGCCTTCCCCCCGCCGGTCGGGGGAGGCCGTCTGCTCGGTCCGCGCTGCGGCGCGGCGCTGCGTTCCGGGGAGCCGGGCGCTCCAGCGCGTGAAGTTCACGAATCCTTGCCTCGTGTAGTCGTCGGCGGCCGGCACCGGAACCGGCCGGGGCCCCGGGGGCCCGCACCGGGGCGAGCCGTGGCACACCCGTGGTGGTGGACCAGTCTGGCAGTGCGCGGACCGGACCGACATCCGTCAGACGCCGGGCCGGCCGGTGGAGTTCCTGGGTCCGGTCAGGACGACCCCTTCGGGTTGCCCGGGGGGTCCTGGGGAGGCTTTCCACCGGCCGCGAGTTCGAACTCCGCCCGGGGGTGTTCGAGTGAGCCGAGGGAGACGATCTCCCGTTTGAACAGGCCGGCCAGGGTCCATTCGGCCAGCACGCGCGCCTTGCGGTTGAAGGTGGGCACGCGGCTGAGGTGGTAGGCGCGGTGCATGAACCAGGCGGGGTAGCCCTTCACCTTGCGCCCGTAGACGTGGGTGACGCCCTTGTGCAGGCCGAGGGAGGCGACGGAACCGGCGTAGGCGTGTTCGTACGTCTGGAGGGGTTCGCCGCGCAGGGTGTGGACGATGTTGTCGGCGAGCACCCTGGCCTGGCGCAGGGCGTGCTGGGCGTTGGGGGCGCACTCGCGGCCCGGTTCGGCGGCGGTGACGTCGGGGACGGCGGCGGCGTCCCCGGCCGCCCACGCGTGCGTGGTGCCCTCGATCGACAGGTGCGGCGTGCAGCGCAGGCGTCCGCGGTCGGTGCGCGGGAGGTCGGTGGCGGCCAGCACGGGGTGGGGTTTGACGCCGGCCGTCCACACGACCGTGCGGGTCGGGAAGCGGGCGCCGTCGCTGAGGACGGCGACCCGGCCGGCGCAGGACTCCAGGCGGGTCCGCAGGCGCACGTCGATGTTGCGGCGGCGCAGCTCGGTGACGGTGTAGCGGCCCATCTCCTCGCCGACCTCGGGCAGGATCCGGTCCGAGGCCTCGACGAGGATCCACTTCATGTCCTCGGGCCGGACGTTGTGGTAGTAGCGCGCGGCGTAGCGGGCCATGTCCTCCAGTTCGCCGAGGGCCTCCACGCCGGCGTAGCCGCCGCCGACGAAGACGAAGGTGAGGGCCGCGTCGCGGATCGCGGGGTCGCGGGTGGACGAGGCGATGTCCATCTGCTCGATGACGTGGTTGCGCAGGCCGATGGCCTCCTCGACGGTCTTGAAGCCGATGCCGTGGTCGGCGAGGCCGGGGACCGGCAGGGTGCGCGAGACGGAGCCGGGGGCGAGGACGAGGTGGTCGTAGTCGAGCCGCTGCCCGCCCGTGCCCTCCTCCTCGGTGGCGAGGGTGGTGACGGCGGCGGTGCGTTTCGCGTGGTCGACGGCGGTGGCCTCGCCGATGAGGACACGGCACCGGTCCAGGACGCGGCGCAGCGGTACGACGACGTGGCGGGGCGAGATGGCGCCCGCGGCGGCCTCCGGGAGGAACGGCTGGTACGTCATGTACGGGTCGGGGGTGACGACCGTGATCCCGACCTCGTCCCGGTCCAGTTCCCGTCTCAGTCTGCGCTGCAGGCGCAGGGCCGTGTACATCCCGACGTAGCCGCCACCGACAACGAGAATGCGCGCACGTTCCTTCACCATCCCATGACGCACCCGCCGCTTGCGTTTGTCCACAGCCTCGACGGATTGTGTGACCGGAGCGGGCGGGGGCGCGGAGTTGGCCGGATTAGCAGGCTGCGCCGTAGGTGGGCAGGTCAGAGGGGGTGGCGCGGGGGGCGCGCGGGGGCACATTCGGGACGTATGCGACCCGTACTCCGATCGGTGGGCGCTCCGTGCGGAACCTGCCCCTTCTGAATTGACTCCCTCTCAACTATGTTCGTGTGTCGACGGGGTGTAGGGGGATGTGCTCACCGGGTCCGCGACGGGCGGGCCGCGGGACCGGGCCTGTTCCCCCGTCCCGGCATCGTATGGCGGGGAGAGTCTCCGGGGGGAGACGTCATTACCGGGGGAATGCATATGCATGTTCAGGATTCTCATTGGTCGTCCGCGTCCACCCTTGCCGCGGGTGGCGCGACGATGAGCGCGGCGGGCAGCGGACGCGGGGACCGGACGCGGACGACGCCACTGCGCGTGGACGCCCAGCGCAATCTGGAGCACGTGCTGCGTGCGGCGCGCGAGGTCTTCGGCGAGCTGGGTTACGGCGCGCCGATGGAGGATGTCGCGCGACGCGCGCGGGTCGGTGTGGGCACGGTGTACCGGCGGTTCCCGAGCAAGGACGTCCTGGTGCGGCGGATAGCCGAGGAGGAGACCTCCCGGCTGACCGACCAGGCGCGTGCGGCGCTCGGGCAGGAGGACGAACCCTGGTCGGCGCTGTCGCGCTTCCTGCGCACGTCGGTGGCGTCGGGCGCCGGGCGGCTGCTGCCGCCGCAGGTGCTGCGCGTCTCGGTCGTGGAGGACCAGGCCGGCGGTGCGCGGGTGCCGCAGCAGCGGACCCAGCCGGGCGGCGCCGAACTGCGGCTGGTGCCGGAGGAACCGGTGGCGGTCGCCACGGTCCCGGCGCCGGAGGACGACGCCGGGACGGCGGCGCTGCTGGAGGTCGTCGGCCAGCTCGTCGAGCGGGCCCGGGCGGCCGGTGAGCTGCGGGCGGACGTGTCCGTCTCGGACGTCCTGCTGGTGATCGCCACGGCCGCGCCCTCACTGCCGGACGCCGCCCAGCAGGCGGCGGCGTCGGCCCGGCTGCTGGACATCCTGCTGGAGGGCCTGCGCTCGCGTCCGGCGTGAGCCGGTGCGGCCCGGGTGGGCTTCGAGAGGACGGTGTACACCGGCAGTGACCTCTGGCCGGGGCCCGTAATGGCGCTCCTGGCACGGGAGTACGGGCCGGCAGACGGACGGGCGGGCGGGTGCGACGGGCCGGACCGGGGCTTGTGGAGCCTCGGAGGACGCGGCGACCCCGGCCCCGAGGCGAGGAAGGAGCCTCCCCCGGAGGGAGGACGGTCACTACTGGCGTGCGGTGAATCCGCACGGACGAGTGACGGTTCGAACTCCGGGGTTCCGCCGGTAAGTCGCTGTGGCACGCTGACCCGGTGGTCTGGACGGGTACGGCGGCTGGCGGGGGCTTTCCGCGATGAGCGTTGACGGGCGGGACGAGTCGAGCGGCGGCAACGGCGGAGACGCCACGGCCCGCGGTCCGGTTCCCCCACAGGTGCCGGGCCAGGGCGGGCGAGGAAGCGTTCCTGCGGGCGGGCGGGCCGCCGACGAGTCGGTCCCGGCCCAGCGCCGACGGCGCGAGGACCGCGTCCCGCCACTGCCGCGCGACCTGCCGCCCTCCGACGCCCACCTCATCGACCGGATGCGCGCGGGCGACGACACGGCGTACGAGGAGCTGTACCGGCGCCACGCACCGGCCGTGCGCCGGTACGCCCGCACCTGCTGCCGGGACGCCCACACCGCGGACGACCTGACGGCCGAGGTCTTCGCCCGCATGCTCCAGGCGGTCCGCGGCGGAGCGGGCCCCGCCCACGCGGTCCGCGCCTACCTGCTCACCTCGGTCCGGCGCGTCGCCGCCTCCTGGACGCGGTCCGCGCGGCGCGAGCAGCTCGTCGACGACTTCGCCGTGTTCGCCGCCCAGTCCGCGCGCGACCGGGACGCGTCCGACGACGACACGCTCGAACTGGGCGCGGACGTACGGGCCATGCACGAGGCCGAGCAGTCCCTGGCCATGCGGGCCTTCCGGTCGCTGCCCGAGCGCTGGCAGGCCGTGCTCTGGCACACCGAGGTCGAGGACGAGTCGCCCAGCGAGGTCGCCCCGCTCTTCGGTCTGGACGCCAACGGCACGCGCGTGCTCGCCAGCCGTGCCCGCGAGGGCCTCAAGCAGGCCTACCTCCAGGCCCACGTCAGCGCCACCCTCACCGCCGACGAGGAGTGCGCGCGCTACGCCGACCAGCTCGGCACCTACGCCCGCGGCCGGCTGCGCACCCGGGCCGAGCGCGGACTGCGCAAGCACCTGGAGGAGTGCGCCAAGTGCCGCCTGGCCGCGAGCCAGATCGCGGAGGTCGCCGGCGGTATCCCGGCCGTCGTACCGGTCGCGGTCATCGGCTGGTTCGGTGCCGCCGGGTACGCCAAGGCGGCCGGGCTCGTCGCCGGGGGCGCCGGCGCGGGAGCCGCGGGGGCGGCCGCGGCGACGGGTGGTTCCTCCGGGGCCGCGGGAACCGGTGCGTCCGGCGGGGCGGCGGGCGGCTCCTCCGGCGGGGCCGGTGCGGCGGCCTCCGAAGGGGCCGGTGCGCCGGTGAAGGCCGGTATCGCGGCCGGTGTGGTGGCCGTCGGGGTCGTGGCGGCGGTGGTGATGGCCCTGGTCGGCAACGACGGGCCGGGGCAGGAGGCGAGGCCGGCACCGTCGTCCCCTCCTCCCTCGTCCGTGGTGCGGCCCGGTGAGCCCGCGCCCGCCCCGCCGCGTCGGGGCCCCGGCCCGCGTCCGCCCGCCCTCGTGCCCGTGGGTGCCGGGACACCCGCGCCGGTACCGAGCTCCCGGACCGCCCCCGGCCCGGCCGCGTCCCCCGAACCGGCACCCCGGCCCACCCGGCCGTCCGCACCCCCGGAACCGGCACCCCCGGCGCCCCCCACCTCCATCCCCACCCCCGCACCCACCCCGAGCCCGACGTCCACGCCCTCCCCACCCCCGCCGCCACCTCCGCCGCCCGCCCCGGCCGTCTACCAGTGGAGCGACCTGGCGTACGACGTCACCGGTGACGGCACCGGGCCCGAGATGCGGATCGGTGCGAGCAGCTGGGTCTGGAAGCGTTCCGGCCTGTCGGTCGACGGCCGGCGGTACCCGCACGGGGTCACCGTGCACGGCAGCTCCTCCGTCACCATCGACCTCAACCGCTCCTGCTCCGCCTACGACGCGGCCGTCGGCGTCGACGACCTGATGCTGAAGCACGGCAAGGTGTACTTCTCCGTCTACGCCGACGGTGTCCGGCTCTGGCGGTCGGGGCTGGTCGAGGGCGGTGGCCCGGCCGTCCCCGTCCATGTGGACCTCACCGGCCGCAGCACCGTCCGGCTCGTGGTGGAGCCGGGCGGCGCACTGGACGGCCTGACCCTGGCGGACTGGGCCGAGTCGAGGTTCACCTGTCGCTAGCGGCGTGCGCGCGGCGCGCCTCGTGCAGCTCGCACAGGACGTCCCGCGCGGTGAGCGCCGTACCCGAGGCCCGCTCCGAGGCGCACCGGTCGGCACCCAGTGCGGCGCGGGCGGCGGCCTCCGTCCGTTCCGCGTGGGCGCGCTCCGGCATGGGGCGGGGGCGGCCCGAACGCCAGTGGTCGCCGGCGCCGAGCAGCCGGGCCGCGCGCGGGAAGTCGCCGAGGTCGGCCAGCAGCGCGGCCGCTCCGTCCACCACGGCGGCCCGGATTGCCGGCGGTGCCCCCTCCCGCACGTCCCCGGCGAGCAACTCGGCGTGCAGGGCGCGCAGGTGCGCACCCGGGTCGGTGCCGAGGCCCTCGGCGAGGGCGTGGCGGGCGCTCTCGTACGCGGCGAGGGCATCGGCCGCGCGTCCGGCGTCGCGCAGGGCGCGGATCAGAAGGGCGTGCAGCGGCTCGTCGTAGGGGTGTACGGCCGTGTGCTCGCGCAGTTCCGGTACGACGTCCTGGGCCCGGCCCAGTCGCAGGCGGGCCTCGGCCCTGGCCCGGATCGCCTCCAGACGGGCCGCTTCCGGGCGGGCGGCGGCGGAGCGGTCGGGCAGGTCGGCGAGGGCGGGGCCGCGCCAGAGGGCGAGGGCGTCGTCGAGGTGCCGTTCCGCACGGGCCGGGTCGCCGGCGGCGAGGGCGTCCGTGCCGTGGCGCAGGAGCCGTTCGAAGACGAAGAGGTCGACGTCGTCCGGCCCGGCCGCGAGCCGGTAACCGCCGGGCTCCAGCGTCACGGCGTCCTTGCCGAGCACCCGCCGGAGCCGCCCGACCAGGGCCTGGAGGGCGGCGGGGGCGTCCTGGGGCGGGTCGTCGGACCAGACCTCGTCGATCAGGGCCCGCGAGGGGGTGACGCGGGCGGGGCGGAGGGCGAGGGCGGTGAGCAGGGCCCGCAGCCGGGGCCCGCCGACGGGTACGACCGAGCCGTCCTCGTCCTCTGCCGTGGTGACTCCCAGGATCCTGTACCGCACGGGGTCATTGTCGCCGGGGTCCCGGGCATTCTCGGCGGGCCGTACCGGGGCGGCACCCCGCAGCCCGGCGCCCGCGGCAACCACGACCCGCCCGCACCCGCCGGACGGCGCAAGGGGCCGTGCCGGGGGGTGTCCGCCCGCAGCGGTTGGCGCGTCAACGGACAGTCAGTCGGCGTCCAACCCCATCGCGCCGTTCCGAGGACGGACACCCCCCGGCGCGGCCCCGACCCACCCCCCACCGTCAGGCGAAAGACGCGCACCCCCACCCCCAGGCACGGCCACCACCAGGCGCAAGCCACCACCAAGGCACAAGCCACCCCCAAAGCGCAAAGCCACCCGCTCGCCCCACCACCGCAGGCGCCCGGTGTTACCCCCGCCGCCCCCCGCCGGCCCCCGCCCCCAACGCCCCCCGCTGCGGCGCGATCCCCGCCGGTACCGCTCGCTGGCGGGCCGGCGTCCCCGTCCAGCACGTGCCGCGGCGGGCCAGCAGGCGGCGCAGCCACAGTTCCAGGGAGACCAGGTCCGCCAGGCCGTCCAGCGGCAGCGGCTCGCCCGCCGCCGCGCCCCGCAGCGCCTTGCGGACCACCCGCGCCTCGACCAGCCCCGCCTCCGCCAGCAACGGCGTGTCGAACAGCGCGACCAGCGAATCCACCGCCACCCGCAACCCCGTACGCGCCACCGCCGCCGCCGTCGCCTGGCTCGGCGCGCCCCACCCGGGCGGCAACTCCCGCACGCCGGCCCCCTCCAGCACCGTCCGCAGCACCGCCGCCCGCGCCCCCGGCCGCACCCGCAGCGCCTCCGGCAGCGCCCGCGCCGCACGCACCACCTGGTTGTCGAGGAACGGCGCGTGCAACCGCTGGAAGCGGACCTCCGCGGCCTGCTCCAGCACCCGCAGATCCGCCGCGTGCCGCGCCAGCGCCGCCCGTGCGCGGAAGTCGCCCGGCCGCTGCCCGGGACCGACCAGCTCCGACCGGTGCGTCGACGCCTGTAGGCGAACCGATACTTCAGCGAGCGCCTCGCCGGTCAGCCAGCGTGCCGCCGGCCCGGGTCTGCCCCAGGTCAGCGCCGCGAGGGAGGCTTCCACCGCCCCGCCGGGCGCGTCGAGCCCGTCGTCCGACCGGTGGTCGAGCAGACGCTCGGCGAGGGACTCGAGACCCGACCGGTACGACGTGCGGGACAGCCGTCGCGCCGCCGCGTACACGCGCGCGGGCACGAGCACCGACCCGTCCGCCTTGGCCAGCGCCGCGACCGGCCGCACGAGATGACGCCGTCGGCGGTCCATCAGCAGATCCGCCAGCCGCGCCGGGTGGGCGTCCAGGACCTGCCGCGCCCCGTACCCGGTGAAGTGGTCCGCGCTGCCCGCCGCCAGCCGGGCCCGGTGCCGCGCCGCCGTCACCAGGCACGCCCCGGGCTCGTCCGTCAGCGGGCCGTCCAGGTCGGCGTACGGGAGGGTCTCCTCGCCACCCGTCACGACCACGTGGTGCAGCCGCGGGTTCGCCGCCAGCGCCCCGGCCCGCTCCAGTTCGGCCTCCCGGCCGCGGACGGCAAGGTCGTTGAAGGTGACCGCCAGCAGCCGCTCGCCCGCGCCCGTGCCGTGCCCGAGCACCGTGCCCGGCATGCCGGGCAGCCCCGCGGCCAGCAGCGCCAGCGTCCCCGAGGCGGGTCCGCCGGACAGGTCCGCCCCGATGCCCGGCACCGGCATGCCGCGCGCCGCGCGACGTTCGGCGGGGCCCATCCCGGGCACGGGCCCGGGGTCGATGTCCGCTCCGGGGACGTGCCGCGGGGCGGACAGCCGCGTCCGTACGGCCTCCACGAGCGCGTCGCGCACGGCGTCGACCGCGCTGTCGGGATCGGCCGGAGGGGCGGCGACCGCGAGCGAGGCGACCGGCTCGTACCCGGCGATCTCCCGCGCCCCGGCGCGCAGGATCAGTGCGTGCCCCGGCGGAACCCGCTTCACGCCGTCGTACGGCGTCGAGTCGTGGAGCGCGGCGGGCACGTCGGGGGCGGCCAGCAGCGCGGCGAGGTGCCCGAAGTCGAGGTTGGCCTCGATGAGGTCGGCCAGCGGCAGGGCGGCCGTCGCGTAGGCCGTGCCGCCGGCCCAGGGCGTGTAGAACACCGGCCGCGCGCCCGCGAGATCGCCGCAGACGGTCACTCTCCGGCCGACCTGCACGATCGCGGTGTAGCTGCCGGGCCAGGCGGTCAGGTGCCGAAGTGCCCCGCCGCGCGCGGCGAACAGCGCGACGCGCAATTGCTCGTCGGTGGCGCCGCAGATCCCGAGCACGGCGATGCGGGTGCGCTCGTCGGCCTTCACGACCCGCACCTCGTCGGGCCGCCAGTCGCCCACGGCCCACAGCGGATCGGGGTCGCCCCACAGCAGTTGGGACCCCACCGGGTGCAGCGTCTCTCCGTCGTGCCCCGTGGCCCCCGCCGAACCGGCAGCGACGGCTCCCGCGGCGGTGCTGCTCCAACCCACCAACCACCGCATCGCCGCCTCCACAGGCTGTGGACAACCAGTGCACCGCACGAACCGGTTCACCATGCTGCCATGAAGGAAGCGCTCCGGAGGGTGCCCGCGCCGCTCGCGCTCCGCCGAATGCGCCCCGGCGGAGCCGCCGACACCCCTGCCTGGTCCCCGAACTCCCGTACCCCGCAAGACGGTACGGCCCTGCGGAGAGAGGTGAGGAGAGGACGGGAGAGGAGAGGACAGGCAGGGAACGGAAAAGGGGCACGGAAGGGAATGCGGGAAGAACGGCGACCGCGACCGCGCCGCCGTTACGCGACCATCCGGCCACGGGGCAAGACACACCGGCGACATGTCACCCGTACGACTGCGACGTGAATGCGCCCCCGATACGCGCCCCAAACACGCCCAACGCGCCCTCAACTGCCGTGGTCGGAGCCCTGAAGCCCCGCAATCGGCGGGGTCGATTTTCGGCCAAATCGTCGACGCGCGGGCAGACTCGAACACGCTCCGTACAGGACCGGCACCGCGTCACCCGGTCGCGTAGCCCGGGAGACGGAGCACGCCTCCCGGACCGTTCCGCCGCCCGCGGGGATGAAGGCGGCGGTGTCCCCCAGCCCACTGGATCCAGTACAGCGGGCCGACCCACGCACGGACCATGGAACCGCTCCCGCGATGGCCGGAGAAGAGCGCACGGCCGGGCGCACGGCCACACAGTGGGAGCACACCGCAACTGACCGTATCTGCCCCGCACTTCAGTACGGACCACAATCCCGCCAACCGGAACAATGCCCCTTAACGCTTGGGATGCGGCGAACTACGCTGGGTTTACGAATGCCGCACGGTTATGCCAGCGCGGCAGCCGTCTGTGTCGAGGGGTGGCTCATGTCCAGGGAGCAACGCGGGCCGAACGAAAAACTCGGCGCCGTTCTCGCCCTCGCGGGAATCAGCAACGCAGGCCTCGCGCGGCGCGTCAACGACCTTGGCGCACAGCGGGGACTGACACTTCGCTACGACAAGACCTCGGTGGCGCGCTGGGTGTCGAAGGGAATGGTGCCGCAGGGTGCGGCCCCGCACCTGATCGCCGCCGCCATCGGCCAGAAGCTCGGCCGCCCGGTGCCGCTCCACGAGATCGGCCTGGCGGACGCGGACCCCGCACCCGAAGTCGGCCTCGCCTTCCCGCGCGACGTCGGCCAGGCGGTGAAGTCCGCGACGGAGCTGTACCGCCTCGACCTCGCCGGCCGCCGCGCCGGCTCCGGCGGCATCTGGCAGTCGCTCGCCGGATCGTTCGCAGTGAGCGCGTACGCAACGCCCGCCTCCCGGTGGCTGATAACCCCGGCCGACAGTTCGGTCGCGCGTGACGTGGGCCCCGGCGAGGGCTCCGGCGCACCGCTCAAAGTCGGCCACAGCGATGTGCAGAAGCTGCGCGAGGCCGCGGAGGACGCGCGGCGCTGGGACTCCAAGTACGGCGGCGGCGACTGGCGTTCGTCGATGGTCCCCGAGTGCTTAAGGGTGGAGGCCGCGCCCCTCCTCCTCGGCTCCTACTCCGACGAGGTCGGCCGCGCCCTGTTCGGCGCCTCCGCCGAACTCACCCGGCTCGCCGGCTGGATGGCCTTCGACACCGGCCAGCAGGAAGCGGCCCAGCGCTACTACATCCAGGCCCTGCGCCTGGCCCGGGCCGCCGCCGACGTCCCCCTCGGGGGCTACGTCCTGGCCTCCATGTCCCTCCAGGCCACCTACCGGGGCTTCGGCGACGAGGGCGTGGACCTGGCCCAGGCCGCCCTGGAACGCAACCGGGGCCTGGCCACGGCCCGCACCATGAGCTTCTTCCGCCTCGTCGAGGCCCGCGCGCACGCACGCGCGGGCGACGCCCAGGCGGCCGGCGGCGCCCTGAAGGCGGCCGAGAGCTGGCTGGAGCGCGCCCGCCCCGGCGACAACGACCCCAGCTGGCTCGGCTTCTACTCCTACGACCGCTTCTGCGCCGACGCGGCCGAGTGCTACCGCGACCTCAAGGCCCCCCGCCAGGTCCGCCGCTTCACGGAGCAGGCGCTGTCGCAGCCGACGGAGGAGTTCGTGCGCTCCCACGGCCTGCGCCTGGTGGTGTCCGCGGTCGCCGAACTGGAGTCGGGCAATCTCGACGCGGCGTGCGAGCAGGGGGTGCGGGCGGTGGAGGTCGCCGGGCGCATCTCGTCGGCCCGCACGACGGAGTACGTGAAGGACCTGCTCCACCGCCTGGAGCCCTACGGCGACGAACCGCGGGTGGTGGAGCTCCGTGAGCGCGCCCGGCCGCTGCTGATGACCCCCGCATAGGTGCCCGAGGGGTGCCGTCCCCGCGTTTGGAGGCACTGTCAGTGGCGCAGTGCACTATCGAGGTGGGAGGTGGTGCCGGTGGGGCTCGCATACGACTGTGACGTGCTGGTGATCGGCGGCGGGATCGTCGGTCTGTCGACGGCGTACGCGATCGCACGCGCCGCACCGGGCACACGTGTCACCGTCCTGGAGAAGGAGCCCGGCCCGGCCCGGCACCAGACGGGCCGCAACAGCGGCGTGATCCACAGCGGCATCTACTACCGCCCCGGTTCCCTCAAGGCGCGCTACGCGGTGCGCGGGGCGGCCGAGATGGTCAAGTTCTGCGCCGAGTACGGCATCCCCCACGCGGTCACCGGAAAGCTGATCGTCGCCACCGACCGGGCGGAGCTCCCCCGCCTGCACGCCCTCGTGCAGCGCGGCCGGGAGAACGGCATACCGGTGCGCGAGCTGGGCGCCTCCCAGATCCCGGAGTACGAGCCGGAGGTACGTGGCCTGGCCGCCATACACGTCGGCACGACGGGCGTCTGCGACTTCGTCGCGGTCGCCCGCCAGCTGGCCCACGGCTCGGGCGCGGAGATCCGCTACGGCACCCGTGCGGTCCGCGTCGACCGCCGGCCCGACCGTGGCGTCGCGGTGCTCACGGCCGCGGGGGACGTCGTACGCGGGCGGGTCATGGTCAATTGCGCGGGGCTGTACTGCGACGAGATCGCCCGGCTGACCGGGGACGACCCGGACGTGCGCATCGTGCCGTTCCGCGGCGAGTACTACGAGCTGGCCCGGCCAGAGCTGGTGCGGGGCCTGGTCTATCCCGTGCCCGACCCGGCGTTCCCCTTCCTCGGGGTGCACCTCACCCGGGGCATCGACGGCGGCGTCCACATCGGGCCCAACGCGGTACCAGCCCTGGCCCGCGAGGGCTACGGCCGGGCCACGGTCCGCCCGGGCGAGCTGGGCTCGACCCTGGCCTGGCCGGGCTCCTGGCGGATCGCGCGGCGGCACTGGCGGTACGGGGCGGGTGAGCTGCGGCGGTCCCTGTCCAAGGGAGCGTTCACCGAGGCGGTGCGCCGGCTGCTGCCCGGGGTGTCCGAGGACGACCTGGTGCCGACGGCGGCGGGCGTGCGCGCGCAGGCCGTCCTGCGGGACGGCACGCTGGTCGACGACTTCCTGATCCGTGAGGCCCCCCGCACGGTCCACGTCCTGAACGCCCCCTCCCCTGCGGCCACGGCCTCCTTGCCGATCGGCAGAGAGGTGGCACGCCGGGCGCTGAGCGCGCTCTGAGCGTGCCGCGCCCGGACTCCGCCGCGCGGCCAGTCCCGGCTAGGCGCACGCCTACCCGCGGCCGGGCGGGGGCCGCGACGGGGCGGCGGCGGCAGCCACGACGCACCCGCACCCACGGGACGGCGCGAGGGGCCGTGTCGGGGGCGTCCGCCCGCGGCGGTCGGCGCGTCAACGGGCAGTCAGTCGGCACACGACTCGATCGCGCCGCTCCGAAGACGGACACGCCCGGCGCGGCCCCGCCCCCCGGCCCACCGTCAGGCGAAAACGCGAGCCCACCCCCAAGCCGCCACCCGGCGAGGGACCCGCACCCCACCCTCAGCCCTCCCGGCGAGGGGCCCGCACCCCACCCCCAGCCGCCACCCGGCGAGAGGCCCGCCCTCCATCCAGCCACCCCCGGCAAGCAGGTGAAGCCCCGCACCCTCACATCCCGACCCCGTAAAATCGACCTCACTGTGTCTGACTCCGCGAACTCCCCCGAAACCCCGCTCCCCCACCCCCCGGCCACCGCACAGCGCACCCGGGCCAAGGGAGAGCCGCGCTTTCCCGACGGGCCGAAGCCCGATCCCGCCGGGTCGCACTTCGAGCGGCGCATCCGGAGTTTCCAGCCGCGGCGCAGCCGGGTCACCGCCGGTCAGGCCGACGCGCTGCAGCGCCTGTGGCCCAAGTGGGGCCTGGACATCGACGGCAGCCACCCCCTCGACCTGCCCGAACTCTTCGGCAACGACAACCCCGTCGTCCTGGAGATCGGCTTCGGCATGGGCGAGGCGACCGCCCAGATGGCCGCCGCCGACCCCGGCACCAACATCCTCGCGGTCGACGTCCACACCCCCGGCCAGGGCAACCTCCTGAACCTCGCCGACCGCAACGGCCTGTCCAACGTCCGCGTGGGCAACGGCGACGCGATCATCCTGCTCCGCGAGATGCTGACCCCCGACTGCCTCGACGGCCTGCGCGTCTACTTCCCCGACCCCTGGCCCAAGAAGCGGCACCACAAGCGCAGGCTGATCCAGCCCGAGTTCCTCACCCTCGCGGCGACCCGCCTCAAGCCGGGCGCGATCCTGCACTGCGCGACCGACTGGGAGGAGTACGCCGAACACATGCTCGACGTACTCACGGCCCACCCCGACTTCGAGAACACGCAGGCGGACGGCGGTTTCGCGCCGCGTCCCGGCTTCCGGCCGCTGACCCGTTTCGAGGGCCAGGGACTGGACAAGGGACATGTCGTGAACGACCTCCTCTTCCGCCGCGTACCACACGCGGACCAACCCCCCGCCGGCGTCTGACCGCACCGCACCACTCCGCACCCCTGGCACCTCTCCCGCCTGCGGACAGCGCCCCTCCGTCGTTAGGGTCAATGCCGTGGCCACCTGCCCCCCACACCCGTCGTACCCCAGCGCCCCCATCGACGGCGCCCCCACCGCCGGTCCGCTGCGGCACGCCCACTGGTGGCAGCGCCCCTGGGTGCGCTACGGCGCCCCGACCACCCTCCTCGCGCTGTCCGGCCTGGTCATCCTCGCCCTGGTCCGCGAGGAGACCGGCACGGAGGGCTTCCTGGTCGGACTCGGCCTGGCGCTGCTCCCGGTGCCCCTGCTCATCGCCTCGTTCCGCTGGCTGGACCGCGTCGAGCCCGGTCCCTGGCGCAACCTGGTGTTCTCCTTCGCCTGGGGCGCCTGCGCGGCGGCGCTGATAGCGATCGTCGCCAACAGCTTCGCCACGCGGTGGATAGCGACGGCGACGGCGGACCCGTCCAGCGCGGACACACTCGGCGCGACGGTCATAGCGCCGGTGGTCGAGGAGACGGCCAAGGCGGCGGCCGTCCTCCTGGTGTTCCTCTTCCGCCGCCGGGACTTCACCGGCATCGTCGACGGCGTGGTCATAGCCGGTGTCACCGCGACCGGCTTCGCGTTCACGGAGAACATCCTCTACCTGGGCACCGCCTTCGGCACCGACCAGCTCACCGGCGACAGCGGCATCGCCTCCGTGACGGCGGCGACCTTCTTCGTCCGCATCATCATGTCGCCGTTCGCGCACCCGCTGTTCACCGTCCTGACCGGCATCGGGTTCGGCGTCGCGGCGCTCTCGGCGGACCGCCGGCACGCGCGCCGCGTCGCGTTCCCGGTCACCGGGCTGCTGCTGGCGATGGGCATGCACGCGATGTGGAACGGCTCGTCGGCGTTCGGCGAGTACGGGTTCTTCGCCGTGTACGCGGCGTTCATGGTGCCGATCTTCGGCCTGCTGACGTGGCTGGTGATCTGGACGCGGCAGCGGGAGCTGCGGACCGTGCGGGCGGAGCTGCCCGCCTACGCGGTCGCGGGCTGGCTGTCCCCGGCCGAACCGTACGCCCTGGGCTCGATGCGGGCGCGCCGGATCGCCCGCCAGTACGCCCGCCGGCACGCCGGGAAGGCGGCGGCGCGGGAGGTGGCGCGCTACGAGGCGTACGCGACGTCGCTCGCGTTCCTGCGGCACCGGGCCCGCCGCGGCCACTCCGGGGCCGACTTCGCCGTACGGGAGATGGAGTTGCTCGCCGCACTGTGGCGTCGCCGGGACGCGGCCCGCCCCGCCCTGGACCACGCGGCCAGGGTCACGGCCCCCGCGGTACCGGTGACGGCCCCGCCGTGGCCGACGCCCGGCGCGTACGGTCACAGCCACGCGTACGGACACGGCCACGCGTACGGGCAGACGCCCGCATACGGCCACCCGGCCGGGTACGCCCCTCACCCCACCCCGTATCCGGCGTACAACCCCTACCGGTCCTGAGCACGCTCCGGCCCCGGGAAAACCGGCAGCCCTGACGCCGGGGGGTCGTCGTCAGGGCTGCCGGTGCTTCTTGTGGCGCTCGGCGCTTACGGGTTGAGTCCCTTGCCCCGCAGCCAGGCCATCGGGTCGATGCCGCTGCTGGAGCCGGCGGCGTGCACCTCCAGGTGCAGGTGCGCCCCGGTGACGTTGCCGGTGGCGCCGACGCGGCCGATGACGTCGCCCGTGCTGACCTTCTGGCCGACGCTGACGCCGATGGACGACTGGTGCGCGTACCAGATCTCGGTGCCGTCATCGAGGGTGAGGACGGTCTTGTAGCCGTACGAGCCGTTCCAGCCGGCCTCGGTGATGGTGCCGCTGTGGACCGCCTTGATCGGCGTGCCCGTGGGGGCGGCGAAGTCGAGACCGGTGTGGTAGCCGGAGGACCAGTAGGCGCCGGCCTGGCCGAAGCTGGAGGTGATGGTGTACGAGGAGGTCGGCAGCGTGTACTGCTTGGCGAGGGCGGCGAGCCGCTCGGCCTCGGCCTTCTTGCGGGCCTCCTCCTCGGCCTTCCGCTTGGCCTCGGCGGCCTTGGCCTTGGCTTCCTTCTCCGCCTTGGCGACGGCCTCGGCGGCGGCCTTCTCGGCGGCGGCCGCGGCCTCCTCGGCGGCCTTGGTCTCGATCTGCTCCTGCTGGTGCTCGACCTGGGCCATGATCCGGGCGCGCAGGGCCTCGCCGGCGCCGGAGGTGCCCTGGTCGGTGTCCGCCGCGGCCGTGGCGAGGTCGCTGAGCGGGGTTGCGGAGCCTTCGGGGGTGTCGTCGTCCGAGATGAGGGAACCCACCGAGGGAAGGTCCGGCACGGAGATCGACACCGGCGGCTTGCCGGTCTGGGCGCTGGCCATGCCGCCGGCGCCCACGGCGGCTATGACGCCGACGCCCAGGACGGTGGAGCTGCGGGCGAGCCCTCCGCCGCGCTGCTTGGTGACGCGATGCCGGCCACGGACGGGGCGGATGGACTCCGCCGTGGGGTTCCACTCCTGGAACGGGCCCTCGTCGGTGCGCTGACCGCCGTAGCCGAAGACTTCGGTGTCGCGCTGGTCCGTCGCGAACGGGGCCGCGGGGGCAGGCCGGTTGGACGCCACGTAGGCGTACTCCTTTCCTTCCTTCTCGCCTACCGGGTTAGCTGACGGGTTCGGAGCAGGAAGGTCTCCTACGCGCGTATACCGGCCGTGCTTGCACGGCGGCATCCGCTCGATTCACCCCAAGTGGTGGTTCCCCGGTTCCCTTTCGGGATTCGGCGCGTGCGCACGGAGCCGCCTTCTGTGACGGCTGGGACGACCGCGCTGCGTTATCGAACGTTAATGGAGCCGCGGTGCGTATTCCAGCGATTCCGCTTGATCATTAACCTTTTTCGCGCGGACATACCCGGCATGACCGGCTTGAATCGGGCGAGTTGACCGCCTTCCAAGTGACTGACGGGTTTTGACGGTGTGTCAGTTGTTATGCGGAGCGGCAGGATTCGCTCACCCTGAGTGAGGGGCTGGGGGACGAAAACACCGAGGGCCGGAACCCTTTCGGATTCCGGCCCTCGGCCTTCAGTAGCGGGGACAGGATTTGAACCTGCGACCTCTGGGTTATGAGCCCAGCGAGCTACCGAGCTGCTCCACCCCGCGTCGTTGTGATTCCAGTGTACGCCATGCGCGGGACAGCTCGCGCCACCCCCGACGCCGGGGGCTCAGGGCAGCAGGTGACGGTTGGGCGCCTGGGCCCGTTCCGCGTGCTCCGGCAGGACGAGGACCTCCGCTCCGGCGGCGGCCAGGACGCCGCCGCCGTCGGCGGCCGCCACGAAGGTGTCCGGCTCGCGCCAGGCGGTGACCACCCGGCGTACGCCCGCGTCGAGGATCAGCCGGGCGCAGGGGGCGGGGCGGGAGGCGCGGCGGGCGCAGGGCTCCAGGCTGCTGTACACCGTGGCGCCGGAAAGCCGGGGATCGGCCGGGTCGATCTTGGCCAGGGCCGCCTCCTCGGCGTGCACGACCGGGTCACCGCCCTCCCGGGAGTGGCCGCGGGCCAGTTCCGTGCCGTCGGCGGCCACCACCACCGCGCCCACGCTGAACGCCGTCTTCGCGGGCGGGCAGCGCTCGGCCAACTCGCAGGCGAGGGCCAGCCAGTGGTGGTCGGCGGCGGCGGGCAGGGCGCCGGTCCCGGGGGCGGTCGGCGCGTAGCGCATGAGGACGACGTCCTCGATCCGCCGCGTCTCCAGCAGCCGGAGCCGGCCGCCCTGGTAGCCGCCGGGTCCGAAGAGCCGGGGCGCGCGCGGGTCGCCCACGAAGAGCGGGGCGAGGACCAGCTGGAGTTCGTCGGCGAGGCCCTGGGTGAGGAGCTGGGTGTGGATCAGGCCGCCGCCCTCGACCATGAGGCGCCGTACGCCCCGCGCGTCGTGCAGGTGGGTGAGGAGCCGCCGCCAGTCGAGGTCCGCGCCGAGCGGGACGACGTCGGCGGCGACGCCGAGGGCACGGGCGCGCTCGGCCCCCCGGTCGGTCGTGTACAGCACCTTCTCGCCGCCGGTGTGCCAGAACCGGGCGTCCGGGTCGAGGTCGCCGGAGCCGCTGACGGTGACCTTGAGCGGGTACTCCGGGAGCCCGGCGGCCACCCGGGCCGATCGGCGCTCCGGCGCGTTCACCAGCAGGCGCGGGTTGTCGGCGCGCAGGGTGCCGGCCCCGACCAGGATCGCGTCGGCGGAGGCGCGGACCTCGTCGACCCGGTCGAAGTCGGCCGGGCTGGACAGCAGCAGGCGTTCGGGGCCGGTGTCGTCCAGGTAGCCGTCGAGGGAGACGGCGGCGGACAGCAGGACGTACGGGTGGGGCATCGGCGCTCCGCGGCTGGTCGGGACGGCGGACAGGCTGGTTCAAGTTTGAAACAACCTACACTGGCGGCATGACGACTCGCTGGCTCACCCCCGAGGAGCAGCGCGCCTGGCGCGCCTACATCGCCGCCTCGCTGCTCCTGGAGGACGCGATCGACCGGCAGCTCCAGCAGGACGCCGGCATGCCCCACCTTTACTACTCCATCCTGTCCGTCCTGTCGGAGGCACCGGAGCGGCGGCTGCGGATGACCGGCCTCGCCGAGCGGCTGAAGATCACGCGCAGCCGGCTGACGTACGCGGTGACGCGGCTGGAGAAGGACGGCATGCTGCGGCGCGAGGCGTGTCCGCACGACAAGCGGGGCAGCATCGCGGCGCTGACCGACGAGGGGTTCGCCGTGCTGGAGCGGGCGGCCCCCGGACACGTCGAGACCGTGCGGAGCTTCCTGTTCGACCGGCTCGGCGCGGAGCAGGTCGGCCAGCTGGAGGCCATCTCGACGGCGATCGCGCAGGGGCTCCAGGAGGACGGGGCGCGGCCGGCGGCGGAGGACGTGCCCTGGCGGCGGAGGTCCTCCCCGGCCTGTTCATGACGCACGTCACACCGCGCGGCCCTCTTATTGCTTCAAATTTCAAGCATGAGTAGGGTTCGAGCCGTGGATCTGCTTCAAATCTGAAGCACATGGCCACGCGAACGCGCCAGACGGCTGTGCCGCCGAACAGGAACGGAACCGAGAGGCCCCGCATGCCCGACACCCCCAGCGTCATCGCCACCCCGCGCGCCCGCGTCCGGGTCCCGCTGCGCTTCCACGACGGCTACGAGGCCGACGCCGAGCTCGTCACCTTCCACGGCCTGGCCGACGGCCAGGAGCACGTCGCCGTCGTCCTGGGCGAGCCGGGCCCGGTCCCGCTGGTGCGGCTGCACTCCGAGTGCCTGACCGGGGACGTGTTCGGCTCGGCCCGCTGCGACTGCGGCCCGCAGCTGCGCGAGGCGGTCGAGCGCATCGCCGAGCGCGGCGGCGTGCTCCTCTACCTCCGCCAGGAGGGCCGGGGCATCGGCCTCTACAACAAGCTGGACGCCTACGCCCTCCAGGACCAGGGCCTGGACACGTACGAGGCGAACGCGGCGCTGGGGCTGCCCGAGGACGCCCGCGACTACACGGCCGCGGCGCAGATGCTGCGGGCCCTCGGCATCGGCGAGCTGGACCTGCTCTCCAACAACCCCGACAAGGCGGCCCAGTTGCGCGCCCTGGGCGTCGGCGTCCGCGACCGGGTCCCGACGGGCGTGTTCACCACCGCGCACAACGTCCGTTACCTGCGCGCCAAGGTCCTCCAGACGCAGCACACGCTGCCGCTCGCGGCGTTGACGGAGCTGAGCGCCGGCTGAGCCGTCCGGGTCCGATCCGGCGCCGAACGGGACGGCTTGCCCCTCGGCTCTTCGGGTACAGCCTTTGAATGAGGGCGACCTCCGCAGTACCCGGAGCTTATGGAAAGTGACCGTTTCGTGACCGATCTCGACGGCCCCGGAGACCACCGGGCGAGAGGACGAGGTGATGGCCCGGAGGCCGTCGCGGCCCAGATCGCCGATGCCGTGGAGAGCCTGGCGTCCCTGTGGTCGGTCGCCGCCCAGGACGCGTCCCTGCGGCTGTCCCCGCACCAACTGCGGGCGCTGCGCGCCCTGCAGGCCTCCCCCGGCCTCAACCTCACGTCCCTGGCCGACCGGCTGGCCATCGGCCTGCCCACGGCCAGCCGCCTCTGCGACCGCCTGGCCGCCGCGGGCCTGCTGGAACGCGCCCCGCACCCGGACACCCGGCGCGAGGTGCAACTCCGGCTCACCGCCCACGGCCGGCGCGTCCTGGGTGACGTGGCGGTGCGCCGCGCCCAGGCCCTCACCACGGCGCTGGAGGCGATGGAACCGGCGGAACGGGCGGCGCTCCGGCGGGGATTGCGGGGGTTCCTGGCCGCGCGGCGGACCGCGGTGCCGCGCGTGGACGGAACCGACGGGACGCACGGGACGCACGGGCGCGGATGAGTTCGTGGGCCGTGCCGACGGCGGCACGGCCCACGAACTCATCCGGGCCTCACGGTCTCATCGGGGACGCAGGGCCTCATCCGGGGCTCAGGCCTCACTCCGTCGCCAGCATCCCCGAGCGCAGGCGCGCCACCGTGCGGGAGAGCAGCCGGGAGACGTGCATCTGGGAGATGCCGAGCCGGGCGCCGATCTCCGCCTGCGTGAGCTCCTCCACGAAGCGCAGGTGGAGGATGAGGCGCTGGCGCTCGTCGAGTTCGGCGACCAGCGGCGCGAGGGCGTGGAAGTCCTCGACCAGTTCCAGCGCCGGGTCCTCCCCGCCGATGAACTCCGAGAGCTTGGTGTCGCTCTCCTCCGCGTCACCGGTGACCGCGGCGTCCAGCGAGGAGGACAGGTAGCCGTTGGCCGCGATCTGCGCCTCGACGACCTCCTCCTCGGACAGGTTCATCAGGGCCGCGAGCTCCGCGACCCTGGGCGCGCGGCCCAGCCGGGAGGCCAGCTCCTCGGTGGCCTTGGCCAGTTCCGTACGGGCCTCCTGCAGCCGGCGCGGCACGTGCACCGCCCAGGACGTGTCCCGGAAGAAGCGCTTGATCTCACCGACGATGTACGGCACCGCGAAACTGGTGAACTGCACCTCGCGGGAGACCTCGAACCGGTCGATGGCCTTGATCAGCCCGATCACGCCGACCTGGACGACGTCCTCCATCGACTGGCCGCCCGAGCGGAACCGCCGGGCCGCGAAGCGCACCAGCGACATGTTCATCTCGATGAGCGTGTTGCGCGCGTACTGGTATTCGGGAGTGCCCTCCTCCAGCACCGCCAGGCGGTCGAGGAACTGCCCCGTCAGCTCGCGCGCGTCCTGCGGAGGGATCTTCTGCGGCTCCGCGATCTGCGGCAGCTCCTCGCCTGCGTAGGTGGCGGAATCCGTCGTCGTGCCGATGCGCGTGGTCGCGGTCACGGGCCCTCCCTCGTAGTTCCGGCCCGCTCCGATCCCCCGACAGGCCACCTCCACCGCCGCTACCCGCACTCGCCCCGGTCATGCCACCCTCCGTTCCAGCCGAGACGTAGACCACAGTCGGCGCAGGTCGGGGCGGTGGCGGGGTACTCGCACGAGAGGTGTGCCGGTACGAGCGGGAGGCGGCGGTGCGGTGCGGCGAGAGAGACCCAGGGGGTCGTGGAACGGACAGTTGTCGTTTGACAACTATAGTCGTGGAGCAACAAAGTAGCGGTGCCGAGCAGGCGGCGGGAAGGCCCCGGAAGGGACGACCCCTCGACGCCCCGGCGGGCAGGTCAGGCAGTCCGGGTGCCGGACGCGCGGGAGTCGTCGGAGTCGTCGTGTATCTGGGCCGCCGCCGCGTCGCAGAACGCCTCCAGACCCTGCAGCAGCGCGACCCGCTTGGCGGCGGGCATCTGGTCGAGCACGGCGCGCAGCGCCTCCTCCCGGCGCACGCGCAGATCGGCCAGGAAGGCGCGGCCCCGGCCGCTGAGCCGCAGGCGCAGCTCGCGCCGGTCGACCGGACTCACCACGCGTTCGACGAAACCGGCCGCCTGCAGCCGGTCGCACAGCCGGCTGGTCGAGGGCGGCGTGGAGGCGAGGGAGTCGGCGAGCGTGCGCAGGTTGATGCCCTCGTGGTGCTCCAGGATGAGCAGCACGCGCAGCTGGGACGCGGACGCGGGCGCCGTCGAGGCCCGGCCCCACAGGACTTCCAGCAACTCCGCGGCCGTGGAGGTCACACGGGCGACCTCTGCGGGCTCAGGGCGGGGTCGGAGGGAAGTCACAGTCACACTCTCGCAGGCACCGGGGTGGCCGTCAGCGTACTAGGCGCGCGGGGAACCGGTGGCGGCAACGGCCACGGACCACGCCCGCCCGTCCCCCCGCCGGCCGCCCGCCCGGGCATACCCGGGGCCCCGTGCCCGGAACCTCCCTTCTTCCACAACCCGTCGGCGCCGGTCTGACCCGCCGGCGCCCGACCAAGGACTGGTGTAACCAACCCCATGACGACGACCATGCACAGATTCGTGGCCGCCGAGCGCGCCCTGCGCACGGCGGCACCCCACCAACTGCTGGACGCGGTCCGTCGTGTACTGACCGATCAGTACGCGGCGGACTCCGTCGAGCTTTTCCTGGCCGACTACGGGCTGTCGGTGCTCCAGCCGGTGTCCGTCCTGCCGCACACCGACCAGCCGGTGCCGGTGCACAGCAGCCCGGCCGGCCGGGCCTTCGGCGCGCAGGAGCCCCACGTGGAGACCCTCCCGGACGACCTGGTGCGCGCCCACCTGCCGGTCACCGTGCGCGGCGACCGCCTCGGCGTGCTGACGGTGACCCTGCGCGGCCGCGAGCACGCCCGGGCCGCCCTGGCCGAACTGGCGGAGATCGCCGAGGTGCTGGCGCACGAGGTCGTCGTGGCCGAGCGGGACACCGACCTCTACCTCCAGGCCCGCCGCAGGGACCGGCTCACCCTGGCCGCCGAGATGCAGTGGCAGCTGCTGCCGGCCCGCTCCTGCGCCCGCCCCGAGTACGAGCTGGGCGCCCAGCTGGAACCGGCGTACGCGATCTTCGGTGACAACTTCGACTGGTCCGCCTCGGCCGACCGGCTCAGCCTCTACGTCACCAACGGCATGGGCGAGGGCATAGAGGCCTCCCTGCTGACGAACCTGGCGATCAACGCCCTGCGCAACGCCCGCCGGGCCGGACTCGCCCTCGCCGACCAGGCGGCCCTGGCCGACCAGGCGGTGTACGCCCACTACCGGGGCCGCTGCTACCTCTCCGTGCTCATGCTCGACATCGACCTGGCCACCGGGCTGGTCCGGGCCGTGGACGCAGGATCGCCACGGCTGCTGCGGCTGCGGGCCGGCACGGTGGAGCCGGTGGCGTTCGACGCCCAGCTGCCGCTCGGCATGTTCGAGGAGACCGACTACGTGGCCCAGGAGTTCCGCGTGGAGCCGGGCGACCGGCTGATCTTCGTCAGCGACGGGGTGTACGACGTCGCCTCCCCGGGCGGCGAGACCTACGGCGCCGCGGCCCTGACCCGGGCGATCCAGTCGACCCGGCTGCTCCCGGCCGCCGAGGTGCCCCGGGCCATCCTGCGCGAACTGACCGGACACCGCGGCGAGACCGCCCCGGACGACGACGCGCTGGTGGTGTGCCTCGACTGGCGTGGCCGCTGAGCGAGCGGGGAAGGCGCAGGTCGTAAGGGTTCGCAGCGAGGTGTTTTGAGGTGCCGAACGTCGGCACTAATGTTTGTCATACGGCAAGTAACGGACTGAGGCGCCGGAGCGACCTCGGTCCGGCCCGCGCAAGGGAGCGATGCACGTGTCGGTGTCGGAAGAGAACGCGGAACAGCAGCCGGCCGCCCAGCAGGTGAGCGCCTTCCTCGAACGGCGCCGGGAGCAGATCGCCCAGCGCTGGGCCGACGCCGCCCTGTTCCGCACGGTCTTCACCGTCTCACGCGACGAGGCGGTCGAGGCCGGCCGGGCCGTGGTCGCCGCCCTGGCCGCCGTGGCGGCCTCCGGCGGGCTGGAGGACGTCCGGGCGTCCGGCTTCGAAGCGGTCCGCGACCAGCTGGGACGGATGGCCGCCTCCCGCGCCCGCACCGGAGTGGACCCGGACGGGGTGGCCCGCGAGGTGGCCGCCCTGCGCGCGCCGGTGACCGAACTGCTGCGCGCCGAGTTGGACGACCCGGACGGCCCCGGGGCCCTCGACTGCGTCGTGGCGCTCACCGTGCTCATGGGCACGCTGCGCCTGGTCGTGATGGAGACCACCGTCAGCGCGGGCGAGGAGGTGATCGCCCGCCAGCGCGAGCAGCTGCACGAGGTGGCCACCCCGGTGATCAAGCTCTGGGAGGGCACCGTCGCCGTTCCCCTCATCGGCACCCTGGACAGCGCGCGCAGCCAGGTCGTCATGGAGAGCCTGCTGGACGCGATCGTCGCCGAGCGCGCCCGGTTCGCGATCCTCGACATCACCGGCGTGCCCACGGTCGACTCGCTGGTGGCGCAGCACCTGATGAAGACGGTGGCGGCGGCGCGGCTGATGGGCGCCGAGTGCATCGTCTCCGGCATCCGGCCCGCGATCGCCCAGACCATCGTCCACCTCGGCATCGACCTCGGGTCGGTGCTCACCCGCGCCAGCCTGGCGGACGCCCTCGCCTACGCGCTCAGCAGGCAGGGCGTCGAGATCGCGCCGCTG
This sequence comes from Streptomyces sp. NPDC044921, assembly GCF_056432865.1. Lineage (NCBI taxonomy): Bacteria > Bacillati > Actinomycetota > Actinomycetes > Kitasatosporales > Streptomycetaceae > Streptomyces > Streptomyces sp. NPDC044921. The sequence continues at coordinate 321,672 of NZ_JBWKIF010000007.1, read as the reverse complement.
CGGTCGGCCGGCGCGGCGGCGGACGCGGGCAGGCGATGACCGGGGCCGCGGGGCCCCCGGTGGCCGGGGCCACGGACGGGTACGGCTTCACGGTGCCGGTCCTCCGACTGGGCGACGTGCTGCTGGTCACCCTCCAGGGGGAGTTGCACGACGGGATGGCCGAGCAGCTCCAGCACGACATCACGTCCCGGATCGCCCGCTCCCGGGTGACCGGCGTGGTCATCGACATCTCCGGCGTGGACATCGTCGACTCCTTCCTGGGCCGGGTCCTCGCCGAGATCGCCGCCGGAGCGGGACTGCTGGCCGCGCGCACGGTCCTGGCCGGCATGCGCCCGGCGGTGGCCATCACCCTGGTCGAGCTGGGCCTGACCCTGCCCGGGCTGCGGACCGCCCTGGACGTCGAGCGAGCGATGGAACTGCTCGCCGCCGGGCCGCGCGACGGCGAGGGGAGTCCTTGGTGACCGCTTTCCGCCACGCCGCCCCGGCCACCCTGCCGATCGCCTCCGACGCCGACCTGGCCTGGGTCCGCCAGCAGGTCCGGCAGGCCGCCGCCGAGCTCGGCTTCGGCCTGGTGCAGCAGACCAAGCTGGTCACCGCCGCCAGCGAGCTGGCCCGCAACACCCTCGTCCACGGCGGCGGCGGCCATGTGGAGCTCACCCCGCTGCACACCGGGCAGGCGCGGGGGCTCAGGCTGGCCTTCGTCGACTCCGGGCCCGGCATCCGCGACCTGGAACAGGCCATGACCGACGGCTACACCAGCGGCGGCGGCCTCGGCCTCGGCCTGAGCGGGTCCCGGCGCCTCGTCCAGGAGTTCCAGGTGGACAGCACGCCCGGCGGCGGGACCACCGTCACCGTCACCGCCTGGGCCACCGTCGTACCGCCGACCCGTCCGGGGCCGTGATGAGCAGGGTCTGGGACGTGCCGGTGGCCGACTCGACGCGCGTGCGGGACGTGCGGGTGGCGGCCGAGGAGGCCAGCGCGTGCGCCGGTCTGCCCCCGCAGCGGACCGCGACCGCCGCGCTCGTGGCGACGGAGCTGGCCACCAACCTGCTGCGGCACGCGGACGACGGGCACGTGATCATCAACCTGGTCGAGAGCGCGCAGGACCGGCGGACGGCGGTGCAACTGCTGTCCCTGGACCACGGCCCCGGCATCCCGGACGTCGCGCAGGCCATGCGCGACGGCTACAGCACCGCCGCCACCCTGGGCGCCGGCCTGGGCACCTGCCGGCGCATAGCCAACGCCTTCGACCTGCACAGCGCGCCCGGCCGGGGCACCGTGGCGGTGGCCCGCATCGACCACGACCCGGCCGTACGGGGCTCGGCCCCGTCCCCGCATCCGCGCGCCGGCGGCGTCAACGTGCCCCTCGGCCGGGCCGAACACTCCGGGGACGCCTGGGGGTGGGTGCACACCGACGACCGGCTCACCCTGCTGATCGCCGACGGTCTCGGCCACGGCGCCAAGGCGGCCGAGGCCTCCACGACCGCCGTGGCCGAACTGCGCGGCGTCGCGGACCGGGCCCCCGCCGACATCCTGCGGCACCTGGGCAGGGCCCTGCGTCCCACCCGCGGCGCGGCCGTCGCCGTGGCCCAGGTCGACCTCGGCTCCGGCCGGCTGCACTTCGCCGGGATCGGCAACATCGGCGCCCGCCTGCGCACCGACGGCGGCTGGAAGCCCCTGCTCTCCCACCCCGGCATCGTCGGCGCCCAGGCCCCCGCGACCGTACCCGCGCACCGGGAGCCCTGGCGCGACGACAGCCTGCTCGTCCTGCACAGCGACGGCATGCCCACCCGTTGGGCCCCGCCCGACGACGCCGTCCTGCTGCGGTGCGACCCGGCCGTGGTGGCGGCGGTGCTCCTGCGGGACGCGGGGAGCGCGGCCCGGCCGGCCGGGGACGACACCTGCGTGGTGGTGCTGGGCGGCGGCGCCGGCTCCTGAACCCGGCGCCCCGCTCCCTACCGGACGGTCCCCGCGGCACGGAACGGGCCGGCGGCCGGACGCAGCATCTGCCCGGCCGCCAGTTCCCGGTAGACGGGGCTGCCGGCGAGCAGTTCCTCGTGCGTCCCGCAGGCGCTGGTGCGCCCGTCGTCCAGCACGACGATGCGGTCCGCGTGCTGCACGGTGGAGAGCCGGTGCGCGATCACCAGGAGGGCGCACTCCCGGGCCACGTCCTTCATCACCCGGGCGAGCGCCGTCTCGTTGATGGCGTCCAGGTGGGACGTGGGCTCGTCCAGCAGGAGCAGCCGGGGGCGGGCCAGCAGGGCGCGGGCCAGGGCGACGCGCTGGCGCTCGCCTCCCGACAGGGTGCTGCCGCGCTCACCGAGCATGCCGGACAGGCCACCGGGCAGCCGCCGTACGACGTCGTCGAGCCGGGCGAGTTCGACGACGCGGCGCACCTCCGCCTCGGGGGCGTCGGGCACGGCGTAGGTGATGTTGTCCCGGAGCGTGCCGTGGACGACGTGGGTGTTCTGGTCGACGACGGCGATCCGGGCCCGGCACGCGGCGCGGCTCAGTTCGCGGGCGGGCCGCCCGTCGAAGAGGAGCACTCCGGAGTCCGGTTCGTAGAACCTGGCCGCCAGGGCGAAGACGGTGCTCTTCCCGGCGCCCGACCGGCCGACCAGCGCCGTCTGGCGCCGGTCGGGGACGGTCAGGTCCACCCCGCGCAGCACCGGCCGGCCGGGGTCGTAGCCGAAGGTGACGGCGCGCAGGGCGAGGACGGGCTCCTCTCGCGGCGCGGTCCGTACGGCCGGCGCCCCGCCGGGGCACCGGGGCGGGCTCGGTTCCGCCGGTTCGGCGGGCAGGGCCAGGGCCTGCTCCACGCGCGTGTAGGCCCCCATGCCCCGCTGGATCAGGCCGACCGCGCGGAAGACCGACGACAGGGGCAGGACCAGGTAGGAGGCGTACAGCAGGAAGGCGACCAGGTCGCCGAGGGAGTTGGCCTGCCCCCCGACGCGCAGGCCGCCGATGACCAGGACGATCAGGAACGACCCCTGGACGGCGAGTTCGACGGCCGGGCTCATCACCGACGCGAGCTTCGCGGTCCGTACGCCCGCGCCGTACGCCGCCTCGACCCGCTCGCCGATGCGCCGCGCCTCGCGCTCCTCGGCGCGGTGCACCCGGACCATGGGCAGGGCGCCCAGCGCGCGCTCCAGGTCGGCGGCGATGGCGCCGACGGCGGCCTGCATCCGCTCGGAGGCGGCCCGGATGCCCTTCAGCAGCGACGCCACGACCAGGGCAGCGGCCGCCACCGTCGCCGCGACCAGGAGCAGCAGCAGGGCGTCGATCCACAGCATCAGGGCGATCGCGCCGGCCGCGACGAGCGCCCCGGTCACCAGGTCGACCAGGGCCTGGGAGACCACGTCCCGCAGCACGGTCGTGTCGACGGTCACCCGGGAGATCAGGTCGCCGGTGCGGTGCCGGTCGTGCTCCCGCATCTCCAGCCGGAGCAGCCGCGCCACCAGGCCGTGCCGCAGCTGCCGCACGACGCCCTCGCCCATGCGTTCCAGGACGAAACGGCCCACCGCGCCGGTCACCGCCTCGGCCGCGAACAGGACGGCCAGCACCAGCAGCAGGGCCCACGGCACCTGGCCGCCGCCGCTGACGTCCACGGCCCGCTTGGCGACGAGGGGCTGGGCCAGGCCGAGCGCGGAGCCCGCGAGGGTGAGGACCGAGGCGACCGCGATGGAGGAACGGTGGCCGGCGGTGAGTCCGTACAGGGTGCGGACGGCGGCCCGGGTGGAGCGGTCCCGCCCTCCGCCGTCGCCGGTGACGGTGTCCGGTGCCGGGCCGGCGGCGTCCTCGCGCTCCGCCGCGGGGTCGCTCATCGGGCCGTGCGGTCCGGGGCGGGGACGGTGATGAGCCGGGCGAAGTAGTCGTCCGGCACGCCCTCGCCCACGGGACGCCCGCCCGCCTCGACCCAGGCGTGCGCGGTGAAGGGGGGCACGACGCGTACGCCGGTGCACCAGGTCGGCCAGGTGCCGCCGAGCCGGCACAGCAGGACGGCGCCCAGGGACCGGGGCAGGCAGCCCTTCGGCCCGGCGCAGCGCAGGCTGACCGCGCACAGGGCGTCCCGCGCCCGCCCGGCCTGCGCGGCGGTGGCCGGTGCGGCTCCGCGGCGCAGGACTTCGAGGACGGCGCGGATGCGGCGCGGGGGCAGCAGCGCCAGCGCGAGGGCGGGCAGCAGCACCAGGCGGGCGGCCACGCGCCGGGTGAAGGGCACGCCCGTGGGGCGCTCCAGGGCGCTGGGGGTCGTCATCGGGCCAGCCCCGATTCCCGCAACTCCCGTACGAGGGCCGTGACGTCCTGCTCCGCGCGGGTCCGGTCGATGTCGAACCGGGCGACGAGCGCGTCGGCCGCCGCGGCCTCGTCGCCGCCTTCGAGGAGTGTGGTGACCACCAGGGTGGCGGTGGGGTTGAGCTCCCAGTAGTCGCCGCTGCGCTCGTCCAGCAGGACGGTGCCGTACGCGGTCTCCGCGGTGGATACGTCGGGGCCGAACCGCAATGCCATGGTGCGACTGCCTTTCTCCGGCATGTGTGCTCAGGGGGTGGGGGTACGGGACAGTCCGCGCAGCCAGACCTCGGCGGCGATGGTCGAGTAGAGGATGGCGTCGCGCAGCCCGGGGGTGGCGGGCCGCTGGGCGAGGCGGCGCAGCGCGTCGCCGTCGACCAGGCCGAGTGCTTCGAGCCGGGAGTCCTCCCACAGCGCCAGCAGGTCGCCGCGGTGCGTGCGCAGCCCTTCGGCGGCGTCCATCGAGGCCGCGGCCTTGTTGGTGCGCCGCAGGCACGCCTCGGGCACGACGCCCCGCATCGCGGCGGTGAGCAGCGGCTTGTACCGCCAGGGCGAGACGCGTTCGCCCGGCCGCACGGCGAGGCAGGCCTCGATGACGCGGTCGTCGAGGAACGGCGAGGCCATCGGCACTCCGGCCCCGGCGGCCATGCGGTCCCACTGGCGGATGATGCGGGTGCAGGCGCGGATCTGCTCCAGGTCGGCGTGCATCCCGCGGTCCGGGTGCAGCGGTGCGGCCGTCGCGGCCGCTTCGTCGAGCGCCCTGCGCACGGCTCGTTCGGCGTCGGGGGTGACCCAGTCGAACAGGCGCGGGGGCATGCCCCAGCCGAGGCTGGTGGTGACGTTCGCCGGGGCCGGAGCGCGCAGCCGCCCCGCCGCGTCGGCGAGCCACCTGCCGTACGGCCGGGAATCGGCCAGTGCCCGGACCGTGTCGGCCGGCGGCCACTGCCACAGGGCCCGGAAGCCGCGCAGCTGCCGCCACGCGAACAGCGGCCGGGTGCGCGCCAGTCGGTGGTAGTAGGCCTCGGAGCACCAGGCCACGTGATCGCCGCCGATGCCGGTGAGGTGCAGCCTGCTGCCCCGCTCGGCCATGGCCGGCAGGTGGTGCAGGACCCGGGAGCGGTCCATGACGCCGATGGTGGGTTCGTCCAGCAGGTCGTCGATGGCGAGCAGGTCCTCGTACACCAGCGGTGAGGCGTCGGCGTCCCACACCACGTGCTCGACGTCCGGCAGGTGCCGGGCGGCCTGCTCGGCCCAGTACAGGTCGGTGTCGGCCGGATCGCGCCCGGGCCAGGTGCTGGCCACCACGCGGGCGGTGGAGCGGTCGGCCAGGAAACACAGGGAGGTCGAGTCCAGACCGCCGGAGAGGTCGCAGCTGACCACGCCGCCCGCGCGGGTCCGGGCGTCGACGGCCGCGGTGAGGGCCTCGCGGACCGCCGGTGCGCCGTCGGCGAGCGGGCGGACCGGTTCCGGTGGCGTCCACCAGCGCGCGTGCCGGGCGGTGCGCCCGTCCGCCCCGACGAACAGCGCGTCCTGCGGGGGGACGGCGGTGACCTCACGCCACAGCGAGGTCTCGGACAGCGGGTAGGGGGTGGGCCACAGCAGCCGTACCGCCAGCCGCTCCGCGTCCGGTTCGGCACCGAGCGCGCGGGCGAGTACGTCGGCGCGGGTGGCGGCCACCCGTACGCCGTCCACCGTGGCGTGGAAGACGAGCCGGAGCCCGGAGGCGGTGCCCTGCACCCGGAGCCGGCCGTCGAGGGCGGCGACGAGGTGGAAGCTGCCGGGCAGGGAGCGGGCCAGGGCATCGGCGTCGGCGGGATCGCGCAACCGCTCGGCGTGCCGGCGCAGTTCACCGGCGTCGACCGGGCAGCAGCCGACGACGGCCAGGGCGGTGCGGCCGGCCCGCGCGATGACGATCTCCTCGTCGGCCCACCGGCCGACCAGCCAGGGCCGGCCGGAGGGGTACGGGAGGGTGCGGGTGCCGGGGCGGGCAAAGGAGCGGGCCACGGCGGCCGCGTCCTCCCGGTCGGTGAAGACCGTGAAGTGCGCGTCGCCGGGGCCCGTCCCCGCACTTGCGTGCAGTTCCGTCATGACGTCGGGTCAGTGACCGTCGCCCGTCAGTTCTTGCTGAGGATCAGCCGGTCGTTGCCGGAGCGCTGCAGGAGCCCCGTCTTCTTGCGGAAGGTCCCGAGCCGGACCAGGGTCGGGGCCTCGTACGCCTTCTTCATGACTCTCCTCCTCTGATGGGGTTGCGCGACCGCTTATACGGGGCGCAGCACCTAGCTATCTGCACAACCGGCGTACGGGGCAAGACCGTCAGAGACCATCCGATGATATGAAAAGCGCGAAGAAGATGGGGAAGTCGCCTCATATGGACCGAAAAAGTCCAACGTTGCACAACTGGGCAGCGGCCTGCGCCCGGATCTGCAGAAACGCTTCGATCTGCGCACCCATGCCGTCGCACGGTTCACCCAGGGCAGGCGGAGCGGGGCGTACGGGAGGGAGCCGCCGGGCGCACCGACGCGTGCGCGCGAGCTCCTTTCCCGCTTCGAGCCGAAACCCGCGCAACGCGAAGGCCCCGGGTCGGATGCACTCCGACCCGGGGCCGAACGGTAGGCCCTGTGGGACTCGAACCCACAACCAATGGATTAAAAGTCCACTGCTCTGCCAATTGAGCTAAGGGCCCGGGCGATGTTGCCCCCACGAGCATAGCCGGACGACGCCGAGTCTCCGATCGGGTATCGGGGTCCCGGCCGTGCCGCGGGCGAAACGGGGCCGCGACGGCCGAGCGCCGTGACCCCGCTGCGGGGTCACGGCGCTCGTCACGCTCGGGGATCAGCCGTTGCGCTTCCAGCGCGGCTTGTCCTCACGGCGACCGAAGTTGCCGCCGCCGCGGTGGTCGTCACGACGGCCGTAGGGGCGGTCGTGGCCCGGGCGGTCGTGCCCGCCGGACCGGAAGCCCGGACGGTCGTCCCGGCGGTCGCGGTTGAAGGGACGGTCGCTGCCCCGGTGCCCACCGCGCTCGTCCCGGCGGAAGCCGCCGCGGTCACGGTCGCGGTTGAAGCCGCCGCGGTCGTCACGGCGCTCGAACGAACGCCCGCCACGGTCGTCACGACGCTCGAAGGGACGGCCACCGCGGTCGCCCCGGTCGTCGCGCCGGAAGCCGCCGCGCTCACCGCGCTCGCCCCGGTCCGCCCGGTCGTCCCGGCGGAAGCCGCCGCGGTCGTCGCGGCGCTCGAAGGAACGCCCGCCACGGTCGTCACGACGCTCGAAGGAGCGGTCACGGTCGCGGTTGAAGCCACCGCGGTCGTCACGGCGCTCGAACGAACGCCCGCCACGGTCGTCACGACGCTCGAAGGAACGGCCGCCACGGTCCCGGTCGAAGGAGCGGTCACGGTCGAAGGACCGGTCCCGGTCGGCGTACCGGTCACGCCCGGTCCCGCCGCGCTCCTCACGCCGTTCCCGGCGCTCGTACGGCGCGGGGGCCTCGGCGCGGTCATGACGCTCGACGTCCTTGGCGGTCGGCTGCTCGGGCACCGACACCTCGACGGCGACGGGAGCGTCCCCGGCCTCGGCGTCCGCTGCCCCGGGCTCCTCGCCGCGCTCCCGCGCGACCCGCGCGAGCAGCCGGTCGGCCTCCTCGCGCAGCTCGTTCGCGCGGCGCTGGGCCCGCTCCAGCTCCTTGGTGAGCTGGGCGACCTCGCGCTCGGCCTGCTGCGCGGCGTTGCCCACGGACTCGGCCTGGACCTCGGTCATGGACCGGGCGCCGGTGATCTCGGCGACCTCCGGGTCGAAGGCGCCGGCGCCCTGGATGATGTGGCGCGTGGCGTCGACGCCCGCGTCCTCCATCAGCCGGAAGATCTGGCGGCGCTGGTGCGGCAGCGAGAGGGAGACGACCGTGCCGGTCCGGCCGGCCCGCGCGGTGCGGCCCGCCCGGTGCAGGTAGTCCTTGTGGTCGCCGGCCGGGTCCACGTTCAGCACCAGGTCGATGCCGTCGACGTGGATGCCGCGGGCCGCGACGTCGGTGGCGACGAGGACGTTGACGTACCCGTCCTTGAAGTCGGCGAGGGTGCGGGTGCGCGCGCCCTGGGTCATGCCGCCGTGCAGCGCGTCCGCCTTCACCCCGGCGTCGCGCAGCTGCTCGGCGACCCGGTCGGCGCCCAGCTGGGTGCGGACGAAGATGATCGTGCGGCCCTTGCGGGAGGCGATCGCGGCGGTGACCGGCGCCTTGTCCTTGGGCTTCACGATCAGGATGTGGTGCGACATGGTCGTCACGGCACCCTGCGCGGCGTCGACCTCGTGGCTGACCGGGTTGTTCAGGTACCGGTCGACGAGGGTCTTGATCTCGTTCTCCATGGTGGCGGAGAAGAGCATCCGCTGACCGCCCGCGGGGATCTGGTCGAGCAGCTCCGTCACCTCGGGCATGAAGCCCAGGTCGGACATCTGGTCGGCCTCGTCGAGGACGGCGATCTCCACGTTCTCCAGGGAGCAGGCGCCGCGGTTGATGATGTCGCGCAGGCGGCCCGGGGTGGCGACCAGGACGTCGACGCCCTTCTCCAGGGCGTAGATCTGGTTGCCCATGGACGTGCCGCCGCAGACGACCTTCATCTTCAGCCCGAGGACGTCGCCGTAGGGCTGGAGCGCGTCGGCGACCTGCATGGCGAGCTCACGCGTGGGGGTCAGGATGACGGCACGCGGCTTGTGCTTCTCGGTACGGCCGCCGGCGAGCTGCGCCAGGGCCGGCAGACCGAACGACAGGGTCTTGCCGGAGCCGGTGCGGCCGCGGCCGAGGATGTCCTTGCCGGCCAGGGCGTCCGGGATGGTCGCGGCCTGGATCGGGAAGGGGGTGGTCACGCCGTTCTGCGCGAGCTTGCGCACGACGCCCTCGGGCAGACCGAGGTCCGCGAAGGTGACCTCGGGGGCCGTGTCGGGGGTGGTGTCGGCTGCCTCGTTCTCGGGCACGACGACGTGATCAGTACTGGTGATGGACATGCGAATGCGAAACCTTCCGGAGTCTCGTCGGCACGCGCCCGTCAACTCCGTGATTCGCGATTCGCAATACGACCGCCTCAATGCGGTCCACCACGGCAAGGGAGAGTACGCGCCACACGGCGCGCTCTGCGGTGGCGCCGGGCAAGATGGGATCAAACGATCTGCCACCATACGCAGTCCGGGCCGCGTTGCGCAAACCGGACCGAGCGGGAGACAGCGGGAAACGCCCCCGCGGCAGCCGCCCCGGTGCACTTCCCGAGAGCGTCAACCACGCCACCCCGCCAAGTGTTCCCACCCCGCGATCCGAACGACCGTGGCGGACGCCACACGACACCACACCCCGGCCGCCGCCACGGACCCACGCGCAGGTCCCACCCGCGGGACCGCTTCCAGGACCCGCCGTCATCTCCGCCCGGTCGTTCCGCAGGCCGCGCTGCCGTCCCCCGCGGCCACTCCACGGCACCGGACTCCGAAAAGTCCGGCCCCCCGAAGACATTCCGAACGTCCGAAGCGACCCCGGGCTCAAGAACAGGCCCCGTACTCCCGAGCGGACCCCGGACTCCCGGGCAGACCCCGGGTTCCCGAGGCTCGCCCCGGTCGTGGGAACGCGCGCCGGACATGCTCAGGCCGGCGCCCCCGCCTCCGGTGCCGGTTCCCGCTGGGCCAGCTGCGGGGCCGGGGGCTCGTGGGCCGATGACGACGGTTCCGGGGTGGGCTCCGGGGAGGTCGTCGGCTCCTGGGGCGTCGGGGTCGGCTCCGGCTCCGTCGTCCGGGTGGGCGTCGGCTGCGCCGGCGGCTTCGGCGCCGGCTTCCCCTCCTTGCCGGGCCTGCCCTGCTTCCCGCCCCCGGGCGCGGACGCGCTCGCGTCGGGCGTCGGCGACGCCTCGGGCGGCGCCGAGCCCTCCGCCCCGCGCCGCTCGCCCTTCTTCCCCTTCTTGCCCTTGCCGCGTCCATGCTCCCCGTCGGCGGCCGCTGCCCCGAACCCACCGGCGCCGCCCGACACGGTCGAGCCGCCGCCGGACGCTTCGCCGCCCCGCTGCCCGGCGGAGTGAGACGGCTTGGCGCGCCCGCCCGCGTCGTCGTCGCCCACGCTCATACAGCCGGCGGCAGCGGCGACGGCCACGACGGTGGCGGCCAGGCGGACGGGTACGTACAAGGGGCGCACGGGGCCACCTCCGGGAGGGCTGATGGAGTCAACACCTCCAACTCCCGCCGCCCACAAGAGGACACGCGCCCCGTATTCACAACCCGCTCAGCCGTAGCCCAGGGCGTGAAGGCGCTCGTCGTCGATGCCGAAGTGGTGCGCGATCTCGTGCACCACGGTGATCTCCGTCTCGGCGACGACATCCTCCCGCGACTCGCACATCCGCAGGGTCGGGTTCCGGTAGATGGTGATCCGGTCCGGCAGCACCCCGGCGTACCACTCACCCCGGTCGGTCAGCGGAGTCCCTTCGTACAGCCCGAGCAGCTCGGGATCGTCCGCCGGCGGTTCGTCCTCGACGAACACCGCGACGTTGTCCATCAGTCGCGTCAGCTCCGGCGGGATCCGGTCGAGCGCCTCGGCGACCAGTTCCTCGAACTCCTCGCGCGTCATCTCCAGCACAGGCCCATTGTCGGCCACGACACCTCCGCGCGAGAGCCTCCCGGCGCCGCATATCCGGCCTCGGACTTGGGCATACGGGACCAATGGCCCGCGTCCCCGCCGCAGTCCTGAGTGCCCTGAACCCGATCCGCAAGGCCCCGCGCGCCCTGGCCCGCCACTACCGGTCCCGCCAGGCGCCCACCACGATCGAGCTCGTACCGCAGCCGCACCCGTGGACCCGCGCGGCGGGGCTCGTGACCGTCGTGCTCGTCGGCGCGTGGCTCGGCCTGCTGGTCGTGGGCAACGTGCGGGTGCCGGTCGGGCCCATGAACACGACGATGACGCTGCGCCCGTCCCTCACCGGCGGCACGAAGATCAACATCTCACCGCTGGGCGCCCTGGAACTGGACAGCCACCTCGCCCCCGTCCGCCTGGACGTCAACGTCGACCAGCTGGACCCGGACCGCGCCCAGGCGCTGGTCGACCACCCCGAGCGGCTCTCCGGCCTCCAGGACGAGGTCGCCCAGGACGTCGGCCGCGGCACCCTCGACCTGGCCGTGCGCTCCGGCGTCGCGGTCGTCGTGGGCGCCACCACCCTGGGCCTCGCGGTCTACCGCCGCCCCCGCCGCGCGATGGCCGCCGGCGGCCTGGCCCTCACCCTGCTCGCCGCCTCGGGCGGCACGGCGTACGCGACCTGGCGCCCGGACTCGGTCCTGGAGCCCAGGTTCTCCGGGCTGCTCACCTCCGCCCCTTCCCTGGTCGGCAACGCGCGCAGCATCGTCACCGAATTCGACGTCTACCAGAAGGAGTTGGCCCGCCTGGTCACCAACGTGACCAAGCTCTACGACGCCACCTCGACGCTCCCCGCGTACGCGCCCGACCCCTCCACGATCCGGGTCCTGCACGTCTCCGACATCCACCTCAACCCGGCGAGCTGGAAGATCATCGCCTCGCTGGTGGAGCAGTACAAGGTCGACGTGATCGTCGACTCCGGCGACACGATGGACCACGGCACGGCCGCCGAGAACGGCTTCCTCGACCCCATCGAGGACCTCGGCGCCCCCTACGTCTGGGTCCGGGGCAACCACGACTCGATGATCACCCAGCGGTACCTGGAAGACCTGAAGAACGTCCACGTCCTGGACGACGGCCGGGCGAAGACGATCAAGGGGCTGCGGTTCGCGGGCATCGGCGATCCACAGTTCACCCCCGACCGCTCCAAGAACACCGGCGCCGAGCAGTCCCAGGAGCTCGCGGGCGCGCGCCTGGCGACGGCCCTGCGCGACCAGCGCGCGGCGGACACCCCGGTGGACATCGCCATCGCCCACGAGCCCTCAGCGGCCCGCGAGGTCGACGGCGAGGTCCCCCTGGTCCTGGCCGGCCACCTCCACCACGACGAGATGGAGGTCCTGAAGTACGGCACGCGGCTGCGCATCGAGGGCTCGACCGGCGGCAGCGGCCTGCGGGCCATCGAGGGCAGGCATCCCGACCCCATCGAGGCGTCGATCCTCTACTTCGACCGGGACACCCGCCATCTCCAGGCCTGGGACGAGATCGAACTGGGCGGCCTCGGCCTCACGACGGCCGAGGTCAGCCGTCACCTCCCGGAGGAGAACCAGCCCGGCGCCTCCCCGTCCCCGAGCACCTCCCCGGAGGACACCGCCTCCCCCTCCTCCTAAACCGTTTTGGCGATACCTCCCGCCATCCCATATGCTTCTCACGTCCCCGACGCGCTGAGAAGCGCCCAGGCGGGCCGATAGCCCTCATCGTCTAGCGGCCTAGGACGCCGCCCTTTCAAGGCGGTAGCACGGGTTCGAATCCCGTTGGGGGCACGCACCACCCTGTGCGACACTGTCGTACGAAGCTTGGTCCTGTGGAGCAGTTTGGAGTGCTCGCCACCCTGTCAAGGTGGAGGCCGCGGGTTCAAATCCCGTCAGGACCGCTGAGGTTTCACGTGAAACCTCGTGGCTGGGTAGCTCAGTTGGTACGAGCGTCCGCCTGAAAAGCGGAAGGTCGCCGGTTCGACCCCGGCCCCAGCCACCGCCGCCCTCACCAGGGCTTGGAGCCCCTCCCCGATTCGACCGGGGAGGGGCTCTTTCGTGTACCGGCGTGGGTGACCGTGCCCGCACGGGGATGCCCGCGCGGCACGGCGAAGAGCCCGGGACAAAAGCGTTAGCCACGAATTTCCCGGGGATGAGATCCTGGATCCCGTATGTCTACGCAATCCGCCCCCGCCCTCGGCGCCCTCGCCCCCCGTCTGACCGAGCTGTCCCTGCGCGACGCGCACCGGCTCGGGCGCAGGCTCGAAGGTGCGCGCAAGATCCGCAAGCCGGAGGCACGGGCCGCCGTGCTGGCCGAGATCGAGGCGGAGATCGCCAAGGGCGAGGAGCGTGTCGCGGCCCGCCGCGCCCGCCTGCCGGAGATCACCTATCCCGAGCAGCTGCCCGTCAGCCAGAAGAAGGACGACATCGCGGCCGCGATCCGCGACCACCAGGTCGTGATCGTCGCCGGCGAGACCGGTTCCGGCAAGACCACGCAGATCCCCAAGATCTGCATGGAGCTCGGCCGGGGCGTGCGCGGCATGATCGGCCACACCCAGCCGCGCCGGATCGCCGCCCGGACCGTCGCCGAGCGCGTCGCCGAGGAGCTGAACACCGACCTCGGCGAGACCGTCGGCTGGAAGGTCCGCTTCACCGACCAGGTCGACCCCGAGGCCACCTTCGTCAAGCTCATGACGGACGGCATCCTGCTCGCCGAGATCCAGACCGACCGCGAGCTGCGCGCCTACGACACGATCATCATCGACGAGGCCCACGAGCGGTCCCTCAACATCGACTTCCTGCTCGGCTACCTCGCCCAGCTGCTGCCCAAGCGCCCCGACCTCAAGGTCGTCATCACCTCGGCGACCATCGACCCGGAGCGCTTCTCGCGGCACTTCGGCGACGCCCCGATCATCGAGGTCAGCGGCCGTACGTACCCGGTGGAGGTGCGCTACCGCCCGCTTCTCGAAGAGGACGGCGACGACGCCGACCGCGACCAGATCACCGCGATCATCGACGCCGTCGAGGAGCTCCAGAAGGAGGGCCAGGGCGACATCCTGGTCTTCCTCTCCGGCGAGCGGGAGATCCGCGACACCGCCGACGCGCTGACCAAGAAGAACTACCGCTTCACGGAGATCCTGCCGCTCTACGCCCGGCTCTCCCACGCCGAACAGCACCGCGTCTTCCAGCCGCACACCGGCCGCAGGATCGTTCTGGCCACGAACGTCGCCGAGACGTCCCTGACCGTCCCGGGCATCAAGTACGTCATCGACCCCGGCTTCGCCCGCATCTCGCGCTACAGCCACCGCACCAAGGTGCAGCGCCTGCCGATCGAGCCGGTCTCGCAGGCCAGCGCCAACCAGCGCAAGGGCCGCTGCGGCCGTACCTCCGACGGCATCTGCATCCGCCTCTACAGCGAGGACGACTTCAACGCCCGCCCGGAGTTCACCGACGCGGAGATCCTCCGGACGAACCTCGCCTCCGTCATCCTGCAGATGACCGCGGCCGGCCTCGGCGACATCGAGAAGTTCCCCTTCATCGACCCGCCGGACCACCGCAACATCCGCGACGGCGTGCAGCTCCTCCAGGAGCTGGGCGCGCTCGACCCGGCACAGAAGGACCCCCGCAAGCGGCTCACCGACACCGGCCGCAAGCTCGCCCAGCTGCCCGTCGACCCGCGTCTGGCCCGCATGGTCCTGGAGGCCGACAAGAACGGCTGCGCCCGCGAGGTCATGGTCATAGCCGCCGCGCTGTCCATCCAGGACCCGCGCGAGCGCCCCGCCGACAAGCAGACCCAGGCCGACCAGCAGCACGCCCGCTTCCGGGACGAGACCAGCGACTTCCTGGCCTACCTCAACCTCTGGCGCTACCTGCGCGAGCAGCAGAAGGAGCGCGGCTCCTCCTCCTTCCGCCGGATGTGCAAGCAGGAGTACCTCAACTTCCTTCGCATCCGCGAATGGCAGGACATCTACACGCAGTTGCGCACGGTCGCCAAGCAGATGGGCATCCACCTCAACGAGGACGACGCCCCGGCCGACCGCATCCACGTCTCCCTCCTCGCCGGCCTGCTGTCCCACGTCGGCATGAAGGACGTCAAGGACGGCGCGAAGAACGAGTACCTGGGCGCCCGCAACGCCAAGTTCGCGATCTTCCCCGGCTCGGCCCTGTTCAAGAAGCCGCCGCGCTTCGTGATGTCGGCCGAACTCGTCGAGACCTCCCGCCTGTGGGCCCGGGTCAACGCCAGGATCGAGCCGGAGTGGGTCGAACCCCTCGCCCAGCACCTGATCAAGCGCACCTACAGCGAGCCGCACTGGGAGAAGGACCAGGCGGCCGTGATGGCGTACGAGAAGGTCACGCTCTACGGCGTGCCGATCGTGGCGCAGCGCAAGGTCAACTACGGCCGGATCGACCCGGAGACCAGCCGCGAGCTGTTCATCCGCAACGCGCTCGTCGAGGGCGACTGGCGCACGCACCACAAGTTCTTCTCGGACAACCGCCGCCTCCTCACCGAGGTCGAGGAGCTGGAACACCGCGCCCGGCGCCGGGACATCCTGGTCGACGACGAGACGCTGTTCGACTTCTACGACCGGCGCATCCCCGAACACGTCGTCTCCGGCGCGCACTTCGACTCCTGGTGGAAGCGCAAGCGGCACGAGCAGCCCGACTTCCTCGACTTCGAGCGCGAGATGCTCATCAACGAGAAGGCAGGGGAGGTCACCAAGGCCGACTACCCCGACTCGTGGCGCCAGGGGAACCTCAAGTTCCGGGTGACGTACCAGTTCGAGCCGGGTGCGGACGCCGACGGCGTGACCGTCCACATCCCCCTCCAGGTCCTCAACCAGGTCACGGACGAGGGCTTCGACTGGCAGATCCCGGGCCTGCGCGAGGAACTGGTCACCGAGCTGATCCGGTCCCTGCCCAAGCCGATCCGGCGCAACTACGTTCCCGCGCCCAACTACGCCAAGGCGTTCCTGGACAAGGCGGTGCCGCTCCAGGAGCCCCTCACCACCACCATGGCCCGCGAACTGCGGCTGATGGTCGGAGTCCCCTTCGACGCCGCCGACTTCGACTGGGACAAGGTCCCCGACCACCTGAAGATCACCTTCCGGATCGTCGACGAGCGGCGCCGCAAGCTGGCCGAGGACAAGGACCTGGAGGCGCTCAAGCTCCGGCTGAAGCCGAAGGCGCGCAAGGCCCTCTCGCAGGCCGCGGCCGCCACGGCCGAGCGGCAGGGCGGCGAGTCCCTGGAGCGCAAGGGCCTCACCGACTGGACGATCGGCACGCTCACCCGCGTCTTCGAGACCCGCCGGGCCGGTCAGCCGGTCAAGGCCTACCCGGCGCTGGTCGACGACGGCGACACGGTCTCGGTCCGCCTCTTCGACACCGAGGCCGAGCAGGCCGAGGCCATGTGGAAGGGCACGCGCCGCCTGATCCTGCGCAACATCCCGGTGAACCCGGCGAAGTTCGCCTCCGACAAGCTGACCAACGCGCAGAAGCTCGCGCTGTCCTCGAACCCGCACGGCTCGGTGCAGGCCCTGTTCGACGACTGCGCGACGGCGGCGGCGGACAAGCTGATCGCGGACTTCGGGGGCCCGGTGTGGGACGAGGAGTCGTACCGGAAGCTGTACGACAAGGTGCGCGCCGAGATCGTCGACACGACCGTCCGCACGGTGGGCCAGGTGCAGCAGGTCCTGGCGGCCTGGCAGGCCTGCGAGCGCCGCCTGAAGACCGTGCGCAGCCCGGCACTGCTGCCGAACCTCCAGGACGTCCACAAGCAGCTGGACGCCCTGGTGAAGCCCGGCTTCGTCACGGAGGCGGGCGTGCGCAGGATGCCGGACCTGATGCGCTACCTGGTCGCGGCCGACCGGCGCCTGCAGCAGATGCCGACGAACGTCCAGCGCGACACCACGCGCATGGAGAAGGTCCAGGAGATGCAGGACGAGTACGCCTGGCTGCTGGAGCAGATGCCGCAGGGCCGGCCGGTGCCGCGGCAGGTCCTCGACGTCCGCTGGATGCTGGAGGAACTCCGGGTCAGCTATTTCGCCCACGCGCTCGGAACGGCGTACCCGATCTCCGACAAGCGGATCGTGAAGGCGATCGACGCGCTGGCACCGTGATCGCCCGCGCACCCTGGGTGAGTTCGACCAGGGGCTCACCCTCCTGTACAGTCTCTTCTCGCAGCGCAACGCAGGAAAGCGCGGCGAAACCTGGTCCTGTGGAGCAGTTTGGAGTGCTCGCCACCCTGTCAAGGTGGAGGCCGCGGGTTCAAATCCCGTCAGGACCGCATCGACGAAGAAGGCCCACACCCCACAAGGGGCGTGGGCCTTCTTCATGCCCGCGGCTCACGCCGTCGCGCCGCCCCGGCCAGGTGGAGGCCGCACCCGCGGCGCAGCCGCGATCGGACGCAGTAAATCCCGTCAGGACCGCAGCAAGAGCCCGGATCTTCGGATCCGGGCTCTTTTGCGTGTGCCCCGGCCCCCGGCCGGCAGCCGGCGCCCGTACGGCTCCGTGCGCCCCCACGCGCCGTCTTGACGCCCCCTCATCCGCTCGGTACCCCAGAACCAGGGCCGTCCCCCGTACGGCCCGTGGAGGTGGCGTATGGCGGCATCGGCCAGGCACGAGACGCGGGCCCTGCTGCGCGCGCACTTGGCGGCCGCGTCGTCCTACCGGCACCTCACCCGGCACTGCCCGATCTGCCATCACCTGCTGCGACTGGCGATGGAGTCCACGCCGCCCGCGGCCCAGGAGACCGGACCGGCCCAGGACGAGGTCGTCGAGGACGAGAGCCCCGCACCCGCGTGAGCCGGCCTCAACGCCCGTTCGCACAAAGGGAGCTGGAGCCGGAGGCTCCTCTACCGCACCGGCGGCAGCGCTAACAAGCCGCTCGGTATGTGACGGGTGTCACCGCATGAGTTTCGCGAAGTGCGGTACTTACCCGCCTCCTACAAAGGGTCAATTTAATATGTGCAATTGCACCATGTCGGAGGTGCCGCACACAGCTGATCCGACACCCCTCCCCAGACTCCGACAAGGCCGCTCACAGCAGGTCCGACGGCCCGTGCCCGGCACACAAAAAAAGATCGCGCTGGACCCGGCGGAGTCCAGCGCGACCGACGACGCACCCTGTTACATGCCCGGATGGCTCTCTCTGGCTTGGGCGTGGGGCCTGTTGGGGCAGGACCCCGCGTCGCTTGGAGCTGTGGTTCCGGACGTCACGGCCAGTTGGGGGACGGACCGTTTCGTCCGGTATTCAGTTGTTCAGGCCTCGCTGCGCTGCTGCGGGATGCCCGCGAGCAGAGCGCGGACCTCAGCCTCGCGGTAGCGCCGATGCCCGCCGAGCGTGCGGATCGACGTGAGCTTGCCGGCCTTCGCCCACCGCGTGACCGTCTTGGGGTCGACGCGGAACATGGTGGCGACCTCAGCCGGGGTCAGCAGCGGCTCGGCATCAGGGGTGCGAGCGGTCATGAGCGGCCTCCTCGGGAGAACCGAACCTTCTCGGTTCTTTCCTCTAAATTCTGCACCTTGACCCGCGTTGCCCGAAATGGCGGACGCGAGTCGAGTCGGTTATAGGACGAACGGCTTGTCCTCGGCACTACAACTACACCATCTGTCCAGCCGCGTCGGCCAAACCGATGGAATTGCCCCTCCAGGTGTCCATCAGCCACGGAAGCCGATGGACCATGCCATAGCGGACAGTCACGCCGCTGTGACGATCAGTCACAGGGCGATCAGGAGTCACCAGACCCCCCAAAGCGTGCAATGCTGAGATTCCACCCATAGTGCAGCACTACGGGACGGAAGGAGCCCTCCCCGGACTCCTTGTCCTATTTTGGCATGAGGAGGGGCAAGGGACGCAAGGGCCACGTACGTGCAGTCCGTCACGCTTGGGCTACTTGAGAGGTACGCCCGGATCGGGTCCTACGTCCCTTGTTGACGAAGTCTCAGGGAGCGCACCGCCCGCTTCAGGAACTCGGTGCGAGGACGAAACCCCAAATCGGGCGGTTCGTCAAACGTCAGTTCGTGACCTACCGCGAGCGGTCCCTACGGATCCCGAGGTCAGCGGTCAGTTCGCCGACCGCAGATCCCGCACCGAACGCCACCGCTCCACGAGCCGGGCGTACGCCTGGCCCGCGGCCGCCCCGTCGCCCCGGCGCAGCGCGGCGATGCCCTCGGCCACGTCGGCGGCCGAGTGGTCGTCCTCCAGGGTCCCGGCCGGCACGGCGTGCACCAGGCCGCCGTAGTCCAGCTCCACGAGCGAGCGCGGGTGGAACTCCTCCAGCCAGCGGCCGACGTCCACCAGGCCGTCGATCAGCGGACCCTCGTCCATGGCCTCCCGCAGCGCGCGCAGGCCCCGGGCCACGCGGCGCCGGGCCTGGACCATGGGGGTGCGGTAGCGCAGCACGGGCGGGCTGTCCACGCTGTCGCCCGTCTCGTACTCGCGCTCCTCGTCGGAGACCAGCACGAACCAGCTGATCGGGACCTGCCAGGTCGCCGTGCGGATCCACGGCCGGGCGTCCGGGTTGATCGCCAGCCAGCGCTCGTAGTCCTGGGCGGCCTGGCGGCGCAGGACGGGCGGCAGGACCGCGTCCAGGACCGGCGGCGGGAGCTCCTCCGGGAGGTCCTCCAGGGCCAGCCAGCCGCGCAGCCGGGTGCGCCAGGGGCAGACGCAGACGACCCCGTCCACGTCGAGCACGAAGGCGTCCTCGCTCTCGTGCACCGGCACCAGGACCGGCGGGGTGGGCGCCAAGTCGGCCAGCGCGCGGCGCAGTTCGTCCTGGTACGAGGGGCGGTCCGGCCGGCGGGCGTAGCGGGCCCAGTGGCCGCGCTCCGGCTCGGGGAAGGCGGCCAGCGGCTCGTACACGCGCAAGTAGGTCGCGTACGGGACGATCACCGAGGTCACCTTGGGCACGCCTGCTCCCTCCCCCGCGCACCGCCGCGAAAACCTGTCGGACCGTCGCGGTCGCACGGGAAATCCATGCAAATCGTCGCACGGGTGTACTCCGGTCGGAGGTGATCCTGAGCACCGTGCGGCCGACGGGCCCACCAGGCTCTAATCTCGTGCTCAACAGTCCCCGCCACCCGCACGGGGCCTGTCTCCACCCGCCGCAACTTACTCAGGAGTCACCACCGTGACCGACGTAACCGGCGCACCTGCTGATGTCCTGCACACCCTGTTCCACTCGGACCAGGGGGGCCATGAGCAAGTCGTGCTCTGCCAGGACCGCGCGAGCGGCCTCAAGGCCGTGATCGCCCTCCACTCCACCGCCCTGGGCCCCGCGCTCGGCGGTACGCGCTTCTACCCCTACGCGAACGAGGCCGAGGCCGTCGCGGACGCGCTGAACCTCGCCCGCGGCATGTCGTACAAGAACGCCATGGCCGGTCTCGACCACGGCGGCGGCAAGGCCGTGATCATCGGCGACCCGGAGCGGATCAAGACCGAGGAGCTGCTGCTGGCCTACGGCCGGTTCGTGGCCTCGCTCGGCGGCCGGTACGTCACCGCCTGCGACGTCGGCACGTACGTGGCCGACATGGACGTCATCGCCCGGGAGTGCCGCTGGACCACCGGCCGCTCCCCGGAGCAGGGCGGCGCCGGGGACTCCTCCGTGCTCACCGCCTACGGCGTCTACCAGGGCATGCGCGCCTCCGCGCAGCACCTGTGGGGCGACCCCACCCTGCGCGGCCGCAAGGTCGGCGTCGCCGGTGTCGGCAAGGTCGGCCACCACCTGGTCGAGCACCTGCGGGCCGAGGGCGCCGAGGTCGTCATCACCGACGTGCGCGAGGACGCCGTGGGGCGGATCCTCGCCGCGCACCCCGAGGGCGTCACGGCCGTCGCCGACACCGCGGCCCTGATCCGCGTCGAGGGCCTGGACATCTACGCCCCGTGCGCGCTCGGCGGCGCGCTCGACGACGACACGGTCCCGGCGCTCACCGCCAAGGTGGTCTGCGGCGCCGCCAACAACCAGCTCGCCCACCCGGGCGTGGAGAAGGACCTCGCCGACCGCGGGATCCTCTACGCGCCCGACTACGTGGTGAACGCCGGCGGCGTCATCCAGGTGGCCGACGAACTGCACGGATTCGACTTCGAGCGGTGCAAGGCGAAGGCGGCCGGGATCTACGACACCACGCTGGCCATATTCGCACGTGCGAAGGAAGACGGTATTCCGCCGGCCGCCGCGGCCGACCGGATCGCCGAGCAGCGGATGGCCGACGCGGCGGCGGCGCGCCGGGCCCGCTGACCCGGTCGGGGACACCGCGAGTCGCACGTTTGGCCGGTACCCGCCGGTGGGCAGTTAGAGAGAACTCTCACTTCCACCGGCGGGTCGACCGCCGACAAGTGGTTAAAATCGCGGTTGACCAGCGAGGACGGGGCGCCTCGAAGGTCCTGGGCGCGGGCACGTCATGCGGGCGACGTACCGTATGGGCGCGGGCTCAGGTACCGTGGAAGCCCTACGGACCGGTCTCTCCGCGGAGAGTCCGTGCCGGACCATGAACGCGTGTCAAGACTCTGGGGCCGTCGAGCCCCGTCGTTGAGGGGGTCGAGCCATGGGGCGCGGCCGGGCCAAGGCCAAGCAGACGAAGGTCGCCCGCCAGCTGAAGTACAACAGCGGTGGGACTGACCTCTCACGCCTGGCCGAGGAGCTGGGTGCATCGCCTTCGAATCCGCAGCCGCCTAACGGCGAGCCGTTCGAAGACGATGAGGACGACGACCTGTACGCACGGTACGCCGACCTCTACGAGGACGACGACGACGAGGACGACCAGTCCTCGCAGCATCGTCGCGGCGCTTGACCTTGCACTGAGCAGCAACCCGGTCGGTGACTCCGGTCACCGACCGGGTTCTGTGCTGCGTGCGAGGTGACGAACGTGTCTCAGCTCGCGTAGTCACCGATCAGGGCGGCACCCGTGGGGTGCTCGCCCCGTTCCGTGATCTCGCCTGCGACCCAGGCGTCCACACCGCGGTCGGCGAGGGTCGCCAGGGCCACCTCGGTGGACTCCTGGGGCACGATCGCGATCATGCCCACGCCCATGTTCAGGGTCTTCTCGAGCTCCAGGCGCTCGACGCTGCCCGTCCGGCCGACCAGGTCGAAGATCGGGGCGGGGGCCCAGGTGGAGCGGTCGACGATCGCGTGCAGCTCGTCGGGGATGACCCGGGCGAGGTTGGCCGCGAGTCCGCCGCCGGTGACGTGGCTGAAGGCGTGCACCTCGGTGGTGCGCATCAGGGCCAGGCAGTCCAGCGAGTAGATCTTCGTCGGCTCCAGCAGCTCCTCGCCGAGGGTGCGGCCGAGCTCCTCGATGTGCGCGTCCAGCGGGAGGCCGGCCTGGTTCAGCAGGACGTGCCGCACCAGGGAGTACCCGTTCGAGTGAAGACCGGAGGACGCCATGGCGATCACCGCGTCACCCGTACGGATGCGATCCGCGCCGAGCAGCCGGTCGGCCTCCACGACGCCCGTGCCGGCGCCGGCGACGTCGAAGTCGTCCTCGCCCAGCAGGCCCGGGTGCTCGGCCGTCTCGCCGCCGACCAGGGCGCAGCCGGCCAGCACACAGCCCTCGGCGATGCCCTTGACGATGGCGGCGACGCGCTCGGGGTGGACCTTGCCGACGCAGATGTAGTCGGTCATGAACAGCGGCTCGGCACCGCAGACCACGATGTCGTCCATGACCATCGCGACCAGGTCGTGGCCGATCGTGTCGTAGATGCCCAGCTGCCGGGCGATGTCGACCTTGGTGCCGACGCCGTCGGTGGCGGAGGCGAGCAAGGGGCGCTCGTAGTTCTTCAGGGCGGACGCGTCGAAGAGACCGGCGAAGCCGCCGAGGCCGCCGAGGACCTCGGGGCGCTGGGCCTTCTTCACCCACTCCTTCATCAGTTCGACGGCGCGGTCGCCGGCTTCGATGTCGACGCCCGCGGCTGCGTAGCTGGCGCCGCCCTCGGCAATGGGTTTCTCGGACATGGCTAAAGAGAACCTTCGTGTCGTACGGCGGGGATGACGGGCCGTCTAGGGACGGCGGATCGCGTCGGCGGCGGCCGTGGCGGCCGGGCCGGCGGCCAGCTCCGTCTCCAGCAGCTGCTTGCCGAGCAGCTCGGGGTCCGGGAGCTCCATCGGGTACTCGCCGTCGAAGCAGGCGCGGCACAGGTTCGGCTTGGCGATGGTGGTCGCCTCGATCATGCCGTCGATGGAGATGTAGGCCAGGGAGTCGGCGCCCAGGGAGGTGCCGATCTCGTCGATCGTCATGCCGTTGGCGATGAGCTCGGCGCGGGTGGCGAAGTCGATGCCGAAGAAGCAGGGCCACTTCACGGGCGGCGAGGAGATCCGGATGTGGACCTCGGCGGCGCCCGCCTCCCGGAGCATGCGGACCAGGGCGCGCTGGGTGTTGCCGCGCACGATCGAGTCGTCGACGACGACCAGGCGCTTGCCCTTGATGACTTCCTTCAGCGGGTTCAGCTTCAGGCGGATGCCCAGCTGGCGGATGGTCTGCGAGGGCTGGATGAAGGTCCGGCCCACGTAGGCGTTCTTCACCAGGCCGGCGCCGAACGGGATGCCGGAGGCCTCCGCGTAGCCGATGGCGGCGGGGGTGCCGGACTCCGGGGTCGCTATGACCAGGTCGGCCTCGACCGGGGCCTCCTTCGCCAGACGGCGGCCCATCTCCACGCGGGAGAGGTACACGTTCCGGCCGGCGATGTCGGTGTCCGGGCGGGCCAGGTAGACGTACTCGAAGACGCAGCCCTTGGGCTTCGCTTCCGCGAATCGGGAGGTGCGCAGGCCGTTCTCGTCGATGGCGACGAACTCGCCCGGCTCGATCTCGCGGACGTAGGAGGCGCCGCAGATGTCCAGGGCGGCGGACTCGGAGGCGACGACCCAGCCGCGCTCCAGCCGGCCGAGGACCAGCGGGCGGATGCCCTGGGGGTCGCGGGCCGCGTACAGGGTGTGCTCGTCCATGAAGACGAGGGAGAAGGCGCCCCGGACCTGCGGGAGGACGCTGTGGGCGGCCTCCTCGATGGTCAGCGGCTTGCCGTCCTCGTCCGTCTGGGCCGCGAGGAGCGCGGTGAGCAGGTCGGTGTCGTTGGTCGCCGCGACGCGCGGGGTGCGGCCGCCCTCCTGCTTGGGGAGGTCGGCGACCATCTCGGCGAGCTGGGCGGTGTTGACGAGGTTGCCGTTGTGGCCGAGCGCGATGGAGCCGTGCCCGGTGGCACGGAACGTCGGCTGGGCGTTCTCCCAGACGGAGGCGCCGGTGGTCGAGTAGCGGGCGTGTCCGACCGCGATGTGACCCTGGAGCGAACCGAGGGAGGTCTCGTCGAAGACCTGGGAGACCAGGCCCATGTCCTTGAAGACGAGGATCTGCGAGCCGTTGCTGACCGCGATTCCCGCGGATTCCTGGCCTCGATGCTGGAGGGCGTAGAGCCCGAAGTACGTGAGCTTGGCGACCTCTTCGCCCGGAGCCCAGACACCGAAGACGCCACAAGCGTCCTGGGGGCCCTTCTCGCCGGGGAGCAGGTCGTGGTTGAGTCGTCCGTCACCACGTGGCACGCCACCGAGTGTAGGCGAGGTCGACCGTTGGTCCGAATTGGGGATACCGGACTTTCCGGTGGATCACCGCGCGGCGACAGCTCGCACACGCGTACCGTTTTCGCTGGTCAGCGTCAGGGTTTGATGATCGACTCCGTACTTCAGCTTCCCGTCGAAAAGTCGCAGCAGGGTCTTCTCGTCGGCCATGAGTGAGTCTTCGCACATCATTCGGGTCGTGGCCGGGGGGCCGAGGGTGATATGGCCGTCGCGGACGGTGGCCCTGGCGTTGACCTTGTTGCAGCCGAGGCTGCCGGCGACGGTGCCGTTCCTCTCGTCGAACGTGAGGTGGGCCCGGCCGTCGGCCCGGGGGCTGGTGACGGTCCACTTGGTGCCGCTGAGCCGGGCGTCCTTCGCCTCGGTCAGGCGGACGGTCTCGCCCCGGTCGGTGGTGAGGGTGAGGCGGTCGCCGTCCACCTCGGCCTGGAACTCGTGGCCGGAGAGCGTGCGCGCGAGGGTCTCCTCGAACGCCATGGGCGTGCCCTCGCAGGCCATCTCCGTGGCCATGGTCCTGCCGAGCCGGACGCGGTCGCCGTCGACGGTGGCGTCGGCGCCGAAGGTGTTGCAGCCGAGGCTGCCCTCGGCGCGGCCCTTGTCGATGGTCACGTGGGCGCCGGCGGGGGCCTGGTGGGTCTTCCCGTCCGCGGTGACGCTGTCCACGCTCCACCGCACGCCGGTGACCGGCCGCTCGGCACCGGCGGAGCCGCTGCCGCCGTCCGCCTTCTCGCTGCCGCAGGCCGCCAGGAGCGGGACGAGCATGGCGGCGGCCGTCAGGGTCATGCGCTGCTTCTGCCTGTCCATGCCCCTTCGACGGGCCACCCGGGGGGATCGGTTCCCCTTACGTCATCAGGGGCAGGTGGGCCGACAGGTCCGCCCGCTCTCCGCTCGCGCTGACCTCGGCGTCCCGCAGCGCCTGTGCCCAGGTCAGCCGCCCGGTCGCCAGCCGGACCCAGGTCAGCGGGTCCGTCTCGACGACGTTGGGCGGGGTGCCGCGGGTGTGCCGCGGCCCCTCCACGCACTGCACCACCGCGTACGGCGGCACCCGCACCTCGGTCGAGCCGCCGGGTGCCTTCACGGCGAGCGCGTCGGCGAGCAGGCGGGTGCAGGCGGCCAGGGCCTGGCGGTCGTGGGGGACGTCCAGGCCGGGGACGGCGGCGTTGAGGTCGTCGGTGTGGACGACGAGTTCGACGGTGCGGGTGACGACGTAGTCGGCCAGCGGCAGGGCTCCGGCGCTGGTCGGGAGGAGCCGGCCCGCCGGGTGCGCGTCCAGGTTCGCGGTGAAGCGGCGCTCGGCGTCGGTGAGGTGGGCGTCGAGGTCCGGGTGCTCCTCGGCCAGGCGGCGGGCGGTGCCGGCGATGGCGGGGGCGTCGGCCGCGACGGCGAACGGCCAGTCGAGCAGCCGGCCGGTCTGCCGGACGGGCTCGGGCTCCGCGAGCAGCCGGTCCACGGCGTCCAGGGCCATGGCGCAGTGCGCGGCCAGATCGCGCACGGTCCAGTCGCCGAGCCGCGTGGGCAGGGCGAGCTGCTCGGGCGTGAGCCCGGCGACGGCGGTCCGGACGTGCCCGAACTGGGCGAGCACGGCCGCCCGGGTCTTGGCGGGGTCGTAGCTGCGGGGGCGTTTCCTGGCCGGGGGCATGGGGGTCAGCCTAGGGCGGGGGTCGCGGCGGGCGCTTCGAAGGTCTCGCCGTTGCGCGGGACGCCGATCCCGCGCCAGGTGAAGGGGACACCGCGGGCGGCGTCCGGGTCGGGGGCGTCCATCAGCTGGAAGTGCAGGTGGGGTTCGGAGGAGTTGCCGGAGTTGCCGCAGCGGGCGATCGGCTGCCCGGCCCGCACGCGCTCGCCCTCGCGGACGGTGAGGCCGCCGCGCCGGAGGTGGGCGTAGGCGGCGTAGGTGCCGTCGCCGAGGTCGAGGACGACGTGGTTGCCGAGGAGGCGCCGGGTGCCGGCCAGCTCGCGCACCGAGCCCTCGGCCAGCAGCAGGTACAGCAGCCCGGGCAGCGAGGTGCGGCTGAGGTGGTCGCGCTGTCCGTCCGAGGCCCGTACGACCGTGGCGTCGGCGACCGCGAGGACCGGGGCGCCGAAGGCGGGGAAGTCCCGGGGGCGGCGGGCGAGCGGCCACAGCCGGTGGAAGGCGGGGCGGGCTCCCGGCGCGGGCTCGGCCACGATGTCGATGGCGTAGGTCTGGCCGTGGGCGTGGACGCCGTGGCTCGGGGTGCGGTCGGCCGGGCTGTTCAGCGCGGACCAGCGGCCGGTGACGGGCGGGGCGACCTCGACGGGCTCGCGGGCCACCCGCGGGCTGTCCGGCGCGCCGCCCCACCGGTTGGTGACGGTGACGACGGCGTACGCGAGCGCCAGGGGGAGCAGGTTCCACACGGCGGGATGGCTCCAGTCCAGGCACACGTGCGCGATCACCAGGGCGATGAAGAGCAGCTGGAGACCCCGGAAGGCGACCATGCCGAGCTTGCGTACGGGCATCCTGTTCCCCCTGTTCGTCTACGGGCGGGTCGTCGCCAGCGCCACCAGCAGCGGGACGACCCGGGCCGGCGGCACCTCGTAGCGGCCCCGGCCGGTCGTGTGCAGCCAGCCCGTGGCGGTGAGCCGGCTCAGGTGGTGGTAGATCTGGCCGGTCGTGCCGACCTCGTCCAGCTCGGCGAGTTCCGCGGCGGTGCGGCGGCCGCCGACGATCTCGCGCAGCAGCCGGAGCCGGACGGGGTGGCCGAGCGCCGCGAAGGACTCGGCGGCCGCGGTCCCGTCGGATTCCAGGAGGTCCTCGGTGAGGGCCGTCATCTGCCAGGCGTACTCCTCGCCGGTCGGCAGCCGCACCGAGCCGGTGTAGAGGACGCCTCCGTCGGCCACGCCCGCGCCGGAGAGCTGTTCCTTGAGCCCGTTCAGGGCCCAGAAGTCGCCGCCGTCGATGCGGGGGCCGCTGCGCCGGTCGCCTTCCAGGGCCGCGAGGCGGCGTTCGAGGTCGGCGACGCGTTGTTCCAGATCCACGTCTTCGAGATTACGGAATTACGTAATATCGTGCAAGACCCTTCGGCGGAGGTGGCGTTCCGGGCACGGCGAAGCCCCCGTCCGGACGGACCGGACGGGGGCTTCGCAGCTCGGTCGCCTACGCCAGCAGGGCCGGGATCGTGCCCTCGTGCGCCTCGCGCAGCTCGGCCAGGGTGAGCGTGAACTCGCCCTGCACGTCGACCGTGTCACCGTCGACGACACCGATGCGGGTGGCCGGCAGGCCCCGGGCGCCGCACATGTCGGTGAAGCGCAGCTCCTCGGAGCGCGGTACGGCCACGACCGCGCGGCCCGCCGACTCGGAGAACAGGAAGGTGAAGGCTTCCAGGCCGTCCGGGACGATCAGGCGCGCGCCCTTGTCCCCGAGCAGCGCCGACTCGACCACGGCCTGGATCAGACCGCCGTCGGACAGGTCGTGCGCGGAGTCGATCATGCCGTCGCGGGAGGCGGAGATCAGGATCTCGGCCAGCAGGCGCTCGCGCTCCAGGTCGACCTTCGGGGGCAGTCCGCCGAGGTGGTCGTGGATCACCTGCGACCAGGCCGAGCCGCCGAACTCCTCGTGCGTGTCGCCGAGGAGGTAGAGCAGCTGGCCCTCCTCCTGGAAGGCGACCGGGGTGCGGCGGGCCACGTCGTCGATGACGCCCAGCACCGCGACCACCGGGGTCGGGTGGATGGCCGCCTCGCCCGTCTGGTTGTAGAGGGAGACGTTGCCGCCGGTCACCGGGGTGCCGAGCTGCCGGCAGGCGTCCGCCAGACCGCGCACGGCCTCCGCGAACTGCCACATCACCGCCGGGTCCTCGGGCGAGCCGAAGTTCAGGCAGTCGGAGACGGCGAGCGGCTTGGCGCCGGTGGTGGCGACGTTGCGGTACGCCTCCGCCAGGGCCAGCTGGGCGCCGTGGTACGGGTCGAGCTTGGCGTACCGGCCGTTGCCGTCGGTGGCGATGGCCACGCCGAGGCCCGTCTCCTCGTCGATCCGGATCATGCCGGAGTCCTCGGGCTGGGCGAGGACGGTGTTGCCCTGCACGAAGTGGTCGTACTGGCTGGTGATCCAGGACTTGGAGGCCTGGTTCGGGGAGGAGACCAGCTTCAGGACCTGGTCCTTCAGCTCCTCGGAGGTCTCCGGGCGCGGCAGCTTGTTCGCGTCGTCCGCCTGCAGGGCGTCCTGCCAGTCGGGGCGGGCGTAGGGGCGCTCGTAGACCGGGCCCTCGTGGGCGACCGTGCGCGGGTCGACGTCGACGATCTTGCCGCCGTGCCAGTAGATCTCCAGGCGGTCGCCGTCGGTCACCTCACCGATGACGGTGGCGATGACGTCCCACTTCGCGCAGATCTCCAGGAAGCGGTCGACCTTCTCCGGCTCGACGACCGCGCACATCCGCTCCTGCGACTCGCTCATGAGGATCTCCTCGGGCGAGAGCGTGGAGTCGCGCAGCGGGACGTCGTCCAGGGTGACGCGCATGCCGCCGGAGCCGTTCGAGGCGAGCTCGGAGGTGGCGCAGGACAGCCCGGCCGCGCCGAGGTCCTGGATGCCGACGACCAGCTTCTCCTTGAAGGCCTCCAGGGTGCACTCGATGAGGAGCTTCTCCTGGAAGGGGTCGCCGACCTGCACGGCGGGGCGCTTGGAGGGCTTGGCGTCGTCGAAGGTCTCGGAGGCCAGGATGGAGGCGCCGCCGATGCCGTCACCGCCGGTCCGGGCCCCGTACAGGATGACCTTGTTGCCGGCGCCGGAGGCCTTGGCGAGGTGGATGTCCTCGTGCCGCATCACGCCGATGGCACCGGCGTTGACCAGCGGGTTGCCCTGGTAGCAGGCGTCGAAGACGACCTCGCCGCCGATGTTGGGCAGGCCCAGGCAGTTGCCGTAGCCGCCGATGCCCGCGACCACGCCCGGCAGGACGCGCTTGGTGTCGGGGTGGTCGGCGGCGCCGAAGCGCAGCGGGTCCACGACCGCGACCGGGCGGGCGCCCATGGCGATGATGTCGCGGACGATGCCGCCGACACCGGTGGCCGCGCCCTGGTAGGGCTCGACGTACGACGGGTGGTTGTGCGACTCGACCTTGAAGGTGACCGCGTAGCCCTGGCCGACGTCCACCACACCGGCGTTCTCGCCGATGCCGACGAGCATGGCGTCGCTCTCCGGTGCCTTCTCGCCGAACTGGCGCAGGTGCACCTTGGAGGACTTGTACGAGCAGTGCTCGGACCACATGACCGAGTACATGGCGAGCTCGGCCCCGGTGGGCCGGCGGCCGAGGATCTCGACCACGCGCTCGTACTCGTCCTTCTTCAGGCCCAGTTCGGCCCAGGGCAGCTCGACGTCGGGGGTCGCGGCCGCGTGCTCGACCGTGTCCAGAGGCGTCCGGCTCATGCGTTGACCAGCTTCTTGAGGATCGAGGTGAAGAACGGGAGGCCGTCGGTGCGGCCGGTGCCGATCAGCGGCTCGACGGCGTGCTCGGGGTGCGGCATGAGGCCGACCACGTTGCCGGCCTCGTTGGTGACACCGGCGATGTCCCGCTGCGAGCCGTTGGGGTTGAAGTCCAGGTAGCGGAAGGCGACGCGGCCCTCGGCCTCCAGCTGGTCGAGCGTGTACGCGTCGGCGACGTACTGCCCGTCGTTGTTCTTCAGCGGGATGTGGATCTCCTGGCCGGCCGTGTAGTCGGTGGTCCAGGCGGTCTCGGCGTTCTCCACCCGCAGCTTCTGGTCGCGGCAGATGAAGTGCAGGTGGTCGTTGCGCAGCATCGTGCCGGGCAGCAGGTGCGCCTCGGTGAGGATCTGGAAGCCGTTGCAGATGCCGAGGACCGGCAGACCGGCCTTCGCCTGCTCCAGCAGGGGCTCCATCACCGGCGAGAAACGGGCGATGGCGCCGGCGCGCAGATAGTCGCCGTAGGAGAAACCGCCGCACAGCACCACGGCGTCGACCTGCTTGAGGTCCTTGTCCTTGTGCCAGAGGGCGACGGGCTCGGCGCCCGCGAGACGGATCGCACGCTGCGTGTCCCGGTCGTCGAGCGAGCCCGGGAAAGTGACGACGCCGATACGAGCGGTCACTTCACGGCCTCCGCGACTTCCTCGACCCGGACCGTGAAGTCCTCGATCACGGTGTTCGCGAGGAAGGACTCCGCAAGATCGTGAATGCGGGCGAGGGCGGCCTCGTCGACCGGCCCGTCAACTTCCAGTTCGAAACGCTTTCCCTGGCGGACGTCCGAGATCCCGTCGAAACCCAGCCGCGGCAGTGCGCGCTGCACCGCCTGGCCCTGGGGGTCGAGGATCTCCGGCTTGAGCATGACGTCGACTACGACGCGTGCCACTGGCACTCCCGGTGTGTGGTGCTGAGCAGGTTCCTTCAGACTACCCGCACAAAATTTCTACGCGCGTCGACTTGGAGGAAGCTACGTGACCGGCATCACGATCCGGCATCGACGAGCACACACGCGAAAATTTCCGGGAAAGATTCCCGATCGACACCCGGAACCTATTGCGTTCGGACACGCGGAAGGATTTAGTCGGGCTTCACCATGCATTGTCAGGGCACTGTAGAAATGAATTGGCAAGTGCCGCAAGAAGGGACCGATATTCGTGGCGCAGAAGGTCGTGGTCACTCTCTTTGACGACATCGACGGCTCGGAAGCGACGGAGACGATCGCCTTCGGACTGGACGGCCGGTCGTACGAGATCGACCTGAGCGAGGTCAATGCCGGTGAACTGCGGAAGGCGCTCGCGCCCTACGTGGAGGCCGGCCGCAAGCGGTCCCGCTCGGGCAAGGCGTACCGGCAGACGGAGGTCGCGCCCGACCCCTCGGCGGTGCGCGCCTGGGCCCAGGCCAACCGGATGGAGGTCCCCGCGCGCGGGCGCATCCCCAAGAGGGTCTACGAGGCGTTCAGCGCCGCGCAGTGACGGCCCGCCGGGCCCGCCCCGACGACCGGTCACCGGCCCCTCGCGGCAACCGACTTGCGCAGCACCCCCGCTGATCAGCTAGAGTCTGGAGCACGCCGAGGGGCACGGCCGAAAGGCCAGCTCACGGAACACGCGGGTGTAGTTCAGTAGTAGAACATCCCCCTTCCAGGGGGAAGGCGCAGTGTGCGATTCCTGTCACCCGCTCCGCACCGCCGTACCGACCACTGATGTGGATCAGGTAGGCTGGTGCCCGCACCGGTCAGTGAGAGCTGGTCGGGAGCAACGCGGACGTAGCTCAGTTGGTAGAGCGCAACCTTGCCAAGGTTGAGGTCGCGAGTTCGAGCCTCGTCGTCCGCTCGGGAATGAGACCCCGGTCCTGATGGACCGGGGTCTTTTCGTTTCCCCTCCCCCTCTGACATTTGTCATGCCGAGTGATGACAGCGCGCACTGCTCGACGGGCCGTGCGGGCGGAACGCTTGAGGCATGGAAACCAACGGACACGAACACGTGATTGAGGTCACTGACCTGCGGCGTGTGTACGGGGGCGGGTTCGAGGCGGTACGCGGCATCAGCTTCACCGTCCGGCGCGGAGAGGTCTTCGCGCTGCTCGGCACCAACGGCGCGGGCAAGACCTCCACCGTCGAACTGCTGGAGGGCCTCGCACCGCCGGCGGACGGCCGGGTGCGGGTCCTCGGACACGACCCGTACACCGAGCGGGCCGCCGTACGCCCCCGCACCGGCGTGATGCTCCAGGAGGGCGGCTTCCCGTCCGAGCTGACCGTCGCGGAGACCGCGCGGATGTGGGCGGGGTGCGTGAGCGGGGCCCGGCCACCGGCGGAGGTGCTGGCGCTGGTCGGGCTGGAGTCCAAGGCCGGCACCCGGGTCAAGCAGCTCTCCGGCGGGCAGCGGCGACGGCTGGACCTCGCGCTCGCCCTGCTCGGCGATCCCGAGGTGCTGTTCCTCGACGAGCCGAGCACCGGCCTGGACGCCGAAGGGCGCCACGACACCTGGGAGTTGGTGAGCGCGCTGCGCGACGGCGGCACGACCGTGCTGCTCACCACGCACTACCTGGAGGAGGCCGAGCAGCTCGCCGACCGGCTGGCGATCATGCACGAGGGCCGCATCGCCGCCACCGGCACCCCGGCCGAGGTCACCGCCGCCGAGCCCTCGCGGATCTCCTTCGAGCTGCCGGAGGGCTACTTCCTCGGTGACCTGCCGCCGCTCGGCGAACTCGGCGTGGCCGGGCACGAGACCGACGGCCGGACCGTCCGGCTGCGCACCCGTGAACTGCAGCGCACCGCCACCGGGTTGCTGATGTGGGCCGACCGGGCCCGGGTCGAGCTGCGCCGCCTGGACGTGCGGTCGGCCTCCCTGGAGGAGGCGTTCCTGCAGATCGCCCGGGAGGCATCCGCCGAGCGGGCCACGACGACGAAGGAGTACGCGGCATGAGCGCCGTCCCCACCGCACCCCGCCCCGCGGCGACCACCGCGCCGAGCCGGATGGCGGCCCTCGCCCGCGCCGAACTGACCCTGCTGGGACGCACCCGGGGCGCGCTCGTCGCCGCGCTGTTCGTGCCCCTGGTGCTTCCGGTCAGCGCGTCGCAGGCGGCCCGCGAGATGGACCTCGCCAAGGCCGGACTCGACACCGGCACCTTCGTGCTGCCCGCCGCGATCGGCTTCTCGCTGCTGTTCGCCGTCTACTCGGTGCTCGTCGGCACCTTCGTCGTCCGGCGGGAGGAACTCGTCCTCAAGCGGCTGCGCACCGGTGAGCTGCGGGACGGCGAGATCCTGGCCGGTGCGGCCCTGCCGGCCGTCCTCACCGGGCTCGCGCAGAGCCTGCTGCTGGCCGCGGGGTGCACCGTGCTGCTGGACGTGGCCGCGCCGGCCGCCCCCCACCTGGCCGCCCTCGGACTGCTGTCGGGGCTCGTGCTGTGTGCCGCCCTCGCCGCCGCCACCGCGAGCTTCACCCGGACGGGAGAGAGCGCCCAGGTCACGCCGATGCCGCTGATGATGGTCTCGATGGTCGGCTCCGGCATGTTCGTGCCGCTGGAGCTGCTGCCGGACCAGGTGGCGAGCGTGTGCGAGCTGCTGCCGCTGACGCCCGCCGTCACCCTGGTGCGCGGCGGCTGGACCGGTGACCTGTCCGCCTCCGACACGCTGGGCGCCCTCGCGGTCGCGGTGGCCTGGACGGCAGTCGCCGTGTTTGCTGTACGGCGGAGGTTCCGCTGGGAACCGCGGCGCTGAGCGGATGGGGAGTGACGGACTGATGCGCGGGCCGGGCAGGTGGTGGCGGCAGCAGAGCAAGCCGGAGAAGGTCGAGACGTACACCCGGTGGTCGTTCCACTTCTTCGCGGTGGTCGAGTTCCTCACGGTCGGCCTCACCGTCCTGGTCCCGCTCGGGGCGTGGCCGGGAGCCGCGCTGCTGCTGCTGGTGGGCGGGCACGCCGCGCTGTGCTTCGTCATCGTGTCGCGGGCGCTGGACTGGACGCGCGGCCGGCGGCCGCAGCCCGTCAGGCTGCTGTGGGCGCTGGCCGCGCTGACCGCCGCGGTCGGCATCGCCTCGCTGGCCATCGCGGACGGGCGGGACGGCGAACGCGCCGACGCCGCCGCGGGCGGGGCCTTCGCGGTCGTCGTCATCGTCGGGGCCGGCATCGTCACGCTCGGCGTACGCGACCGGCGGCGCGTGTTCGCGATCGTCGGGGGATGCGCCGCGGGCGCCTGGATCGTGGCGTTCACCCGCGGCGCCCCCCTGTCCGAAGCGCTGTTCGCGTCGGCGATGGTGCTGTTCGGCTGCGGGCTCGTCGCCTTCACGGCCGTCGTCTCCGTGTGGCTGCTCGACATCGTCTACGAGCTCGACGAGGCCCGCGAGACCCGCACCCGGCTCGCCGTCGCCGAGGAGCGGCTGCGGTTCGGGCGGGATCTGCACGACGTCATGGGGCGCAACCTCGCCGTCATCGCCCTGAAGAGCGAGCTGGCCGTGCAGCTGGCCCAGCGGGGGCGTCCGGAGGCCGTGGCGCAGATGGTCGAGGTGCAGCGGCTCGCGCAGGAGTCGCAGCGGGAGGTGCGCGAGGTCGTACGCGGCTACCGGGAGGCCGACCTCGCGTCGGAACTGGCCGGTGCGCAAGGGGTGCTGGCCGCCGCCGGGATCGACTGCACGGTGAGCGGACGCACCCCGGCGGGGCTGCCGGCCGCGGTGCAGTCGGCCCTGGGGTGGGTCGTACGGGAGGCCGCGACGAACGTGCTGCGGCACGGGGACGCGCGGCGGTGTGCCGTGGAACTGCGGGTATGGGAGGGGCGTGTGGTGCTGTCCGTGGAGAACGACGGGGTCACCGGAACGGAAGGGGGCTCGTCCGCCGCGCCCGGTTCGGGGCTCGCCGGGCTGCGGGAGCGGCTGGCGAAGATCGACGGGACGCTGGAGGCCGGGCCCGTGGGCACGGACCTGTTCCGGCTGACCGCGGTGATTCCGCTGCCGCCGGACAGCGCCCCGCACGGGTCCGCCGCCGCCCGTGGCGTGAGCGAGGTCACGTCGTGACGGCCGCGCAGCCCGTGCGGCTGCTGCTCGCCGACGACGAGCACCTGATCCGGGGGGCGCTCGCCGCGCTGCTGGCGCTGGAGGAGGACATCACCGTCGTCGCCGAGGCGGCCACCGGACCGGAGGCGCTGGCGATGGCCCGGGCGCACCGGCCGGACGTGGCCGTGCTGGATCTCCAGATGCCCGGCGCCGACGGTGTGAAGGTCGCCACATCCCTGCGCTCCGAACTGCCCTCCTGCAGGGTGCTCATCGTCACCAGCCACGGGCGGCCCGGCCATCTGAAGCGGGCGCTGGAGGCCGGAGTGCGGGGGTTCGTGCCGAAGACGGTGAGCGCGCAGCGGCTGGCCGAGCTCATCCGCACCGTGCACGCCGGGAACCGTTACGTCGACCCGGAGTTGGCCGCCGACGCCATCGCCGCCGGGGACTCGCCGCTGACCGCGCGGGAGGCCGAGGTGCTGGAACTGGCCGCCGACGGGGCGCCCGTCGCGGAGATCGCCGAGCGGGCCGCGCTGTCCCAGGGGACCGTGCGGAACTACCTGTCGTCGGCCGTGTCGAAGCTCGGGGCGGAGAACCGGCATGCCGCGGTGCGGCTCGCGCGGGAGCGAGGTTGGGTATAGTGGTTCCCGCGCCACGGCGCATGCGAACGTAGCTCAGTTGGTAGAGCGCAACCTTGCCAAGGTTGAGGTCGCGAGTTCGAACCTCGTCGTTCGCTCCAGCGAGAAGCCCCCCGGTCCCGGCCGGGGGGCTTCTGCGTGTCCTACGACCAGCGGGTGCCGGTGAGGCGCTCGTAGGCCTCCACGTACTTGGCGCGGGTGGCGTCGACGACCTGCTGCGGCAGGGCGGGCGGCGGCTGCTCGCCCGTGCGGTCCCAGCCGGACTCCGGCGAGGTCAGCCAGTCCCGCACGAACTGCTTGTCGTACGACGGCTGCGCCCGGCCCGGCTGCCACTGGTCGGCCGGCCAGAAGCGCGAGGAGTCGGCGGTGAGGACCTCGTCGGCGAGGACCAGGGTGTCGCCGTCGAAGCCGAACTCGAACTTGGTGTCCGCGAGGATGATGCCCCGCTCCCGGGCGATGTCCCGGCCGCGGGAGTAGACGGCGAGGGTCGCCTGGCGCAGCCGGGCCGCGGTGTCGGCGCCGACCTGGCGGGCGACCTCCTCGTAGGAGACGTTCTCGTCGTGCTCGCCGACCTCGGCCTTGGTGGCCGGGGTGAAGATCGGGGCGGGCAGCTCGCTGCCGTCGACCAGGCCCTCGGGCAGGGCGAGGCCGCAGACCGTGCGGGTCTCGTTGTACTCGGCCAGGCCGGAGCCGGTGAGGTAGCCGCGGGCCACGCACTCCACGGGGACCATCCGGAGGTTCTTGCAGACGAGCGTGCGGCCCTGCCAGTCGGCGGGGGCGCCCGCGGGCAGCTCCGTGCTCAGCACGTGATTCGGCACGAGGTCGGCGAGCTGGTCGAACCACCACAGGGACAGCTGCGTGAGGATCCGGCCCTTGTCCGGGATCTCGGTCGGCAGCACCCAGTCGTACGCGGAGATGCGGTCGCTGGCGACCATCACGAGGTCGCCCGCCTCGTTCTGGTAGAGCTCGCGCACCTTGCCGGTGTGCAGATGCACCAGGCCCGGAATCTGGAGCGGCTCGGGCTTTTCGACGAATCCGGACACGGTTCCTCCCCGTGGTTCTGTACCAGTGGCTCGATTCTCCCGTATGCGAGCTTGGTCACCGACAGCGGGTCAGTCGCGTTTGCAGATGCGGTCCAGGAGGTTGGCGGTGGCGCGCTGGACGCGGGCGTCGACGTGGCCGGGGCGGTCCAGGGCCGGGGACCAGGCGAACGTCCCGGACGCGAAGACCCAGGCGCCGGAAGGGGCGCGGTAGAGGGACGTCTCCTGGTGGCGCAGCACACCCTCCTTGTCCGTGTACGGGGAGTGGGCGAGCAGGACGCGCTCCTCGTGCTCGGGCAGCGGCGTGCGCGGGAAGTAGCGGTCGGCCTCGCCCGCCACCAGGTTCTCGATCTCGTCGCCCTCGTGCGCCCCGGTCGCCTCCCACAGCCAGTGCCCGGCGTTGCGCACGACCAGGGGGTGCGGCTCGGGCACCTGCCCCGCGTACTGGATGCCGAGCAGCTGCTGCTCCGCCCGGTCGATCTCCCGCCACAGCACCGGCTTGCCGGGGCCCTTGCGCTTGCGGCAGGTCAGCAGCCGGTGCGGGACGCCGGACGGGGAGGGGCCCAGCTCCACCTGCCAGTACAGGGAGTTGGCGGAGAGGAAGACGAGCGAGGTGCCGGCGTCGCGGGCGACCTCCACGGTCCGGCGCATCTCGGCCGACCAGTACTCGTCGTGGCCGGGGAAGACCAGGCCGCGGTAGCGGGTGGGGTCGACGCGGCCCGCGTGCAGGTCGCTGGCGTCGGCGTAGGCGATGTCGTAGCCGTAGCGCTCGGCCCAGCGGATGAAGTCGTAGGCGTGGCCGACGTGCAGCGGCAGGCCGGCGCCCGCGTACGGACGGTCGAAGGAGACCGTCGTGGCGGCGTCCGCCTCGCCCAGCAGCCGGCCCTCCTCGTCCCAGGCGTGGTACAGGCTCGCGCCGGTGCGCCCGTCCTCCGGGTAGAGGTTGTAGGCCTGCCAGGTGATGTCCGGCAGCACGAGCAGCAGGTCGGCGGGCTGGTCGTGGCGGACGGTGAACGGCACGTGGGAGCGGTAGCCGTCGGCCGTGGTGAGGACCGCCACGTACGCGCCGATGTTCCAGTACGACGGGACCTGCAGGCGCCAGGACAGCCACCAGTGGTGGCAGGAGACCGTGCGGTCGGCCGTGAGGGGCGGGGGCTGGACGATGCCGGACAGGCGGGGGCTGGTGGTGATCTTGGCGGCGCCGTCCCCGCCGTAGTGGCCGATGCGGTAGATGTCGACGGCGAACTGCTGGGGCGGGTCGACCGTGATGTGGAAGTCGATGGCCTCGCCGGGGGCGACCGCGCCGGTGGAGGTGAAGCCCTTGATCTGGAGGTGGACGTCGTCGGCCGCGCGGGGGCCGCCGGAGCGGCCGCCCTCGCGCCGGGAGTGGGGCGCGTCCTGGTCCACGTACCAGGGGACGATCTGGCCCGTGTCGTCGAAGTACGTCACATTGCCGCGCAGCCACGGAACGGGGCCCTGGCCGAAGGGATCCGTCACGGCGTGCGCCAGTGCTCCCGATTCCCAGCGGCGGATCTGCTCCGAACGCATAGTCGCTTTCCCCTCCCCTTCGCCCCCGTGGTGGTGCCTGCCGATGTGGTGTGTGGTGTTGTTGTGTCTTGCGTGGTCTTGTGTGTTTGTCGTATGTCGCGCGCCTTTGCCGCGCGCGTGAACGGTCCAAGCACATCACATAACGCGCGCACTTCGTCACTGTTCGTTTTGAATTGGCCAGAAGCGGAAGGTGAGGCTCCGCGGGTGGGCACCGGGCGAGCGGCCGATGTCAGGCGAGGCGGACCGGCTTCTCCGGACGTATCCCCAGGTCGGCCAGCCAGGTCCGGAGCGGGG
Source organism: Streptomyces sp. NPDC044921 (assembly GCF_056432865.1). Lineage (NCBI taxonomy): Bacteria > Bacillati > Actinomycetota > Actinomycetes > Kitasatosporales > Streptomycetaceae > Streptomyces > Streptomyces sp. NPDC044921. Next base: position 283,293 of record NZ_JBWKIF010000007.1, on the reverse strand, counting down.
TCGCGTCGCCGTCCTCGATCAGGGCGAAGACCTTCGGTGCGAGATCCGGCGTGCGGGCGCCGTCGACGAGCAGCGTCGGGCCGTCCAGCCAGTCCAGGCCGGGCGTCGCGCCGGCGGTGTCCATCGCCGCGCAGCAGACCATCGCCGTGAGGTGGTCGGCGAGCAGTTCACGGGCCGTGCGCGGGGGCTGGAGCGGGAAGAGGGGGAGCGTGCGGTCGTCCCACAGCGCCGCGGGGTCGGCGGCCGTGGCGTCGGCGGCCGTGCGGGACGGGCGGGGCGTCGCGGCTTCCTCGCGGGACAGCTCGGCGCTGAGGCGGGCGGCGAGGGCGGCACTGCGGGGGGTGGTGCCGGAGAGGTCTTCGTCGTCGGTGGTGGTGTCGGTGGCGACGGCGGAGGCGGCGGCGTGGGCCGTGGCCGGGGTCGGGCCCGGTGCGGCCCCGCTCGCGAGGGCGCCGTCGGCTCCCGGGACGGTGTCCTCGCCCCCTGCCGCGAGGCCGTCGGCGGAGAGGTCCGCCAGGTGGTCGAGCACGCGGGCGAGGGTCGGGGCGCCGGTGGCGGAGGCCGTGGGGCCGGGGGCGGGGCGGACGCCCAGCGCGTCCAGGACGCGGTGGAGGCGGGCCGCGTCGACGCGCCACTTGCGGTCCACGACCTCCTCCGGATACTCGCTCCAGTCCACCGGGGACCAGTCGGGCCGGGGCCCCGCCGGTCCGCCGTGGAAGAGGCGGGCGGCCAGCAGGGAGGCGGCCTCGTCGACCGCGCCCGGTTCCTCCAGCAGATCGCAGGCGGGCCGCTCACCGAGCCGGGACGCGAACCCCTCGGCCAGGCGGTCGCGCCGGGACAGCTCCGTCAGCGCCGCCACGACCCCCGCGTCCAGCCGGGACGGCCAGCGGCCCATCCGCCAGGCGGGCAGGGCGACCCGGGTCAGCAGCCGGTCCCAGCCGGCGTAGGCCAGGCCCACCTGCTCCTGGGCGACGATCCGCAGGCCGTAGTCCACAGCCTGTGCACGCTCCGCGGCCGCGGCCGCCACGCCCCGCTCCATCTCGGCGGCGTGCGCCCGGCAACTGCGCAGCAGGACCCTGGCCACCCGGCCGGCACCGGCGAGCACCAGCCGCGACACCGGATCGCGGCGGGGCGCCGAGGTCACCGCGACGGCGGCGTCCAGGCCTCGCACGAAGCGCCGGGCGGCGGCTATGTCCGGGTGGGCCGAGGGGCCCGTACCGGCCACCACCGGGGCGAGGACCGCCCGCAGCTCGCCGACCCGCATCCACCACAGGAACGGGGACCCGATGACCAGGACCGGCGCGACCGGGTGACGGCGGTGGGCGTGCCCGCCCGCACCGGCTATGTCCTCGTGCTCCTCCGCCGGTGGCGGGCCGTGGGCCCGGTGCGTGCGGTCCTCCAGCCAGCTGTCGCAGTCGGGTGTGAGCGCTATCGCCGAGGGCGCGGGGACGTCGAGGCGGTCGGCGAGGTCGCGCACCATCCGGTACAGGTCCGGGGCCGCCTCCTCCGCGATGGCGACCGTGGGGCTCACGGCCGGGCGGGCCCGGGCCACGACCAGGGCGACGCCGGCGGCGGCGAGCAGCGCCAGGAGCGCGAGCGGCGTCAGGACCCAGCGGGCGGCGTCCCAGCCCGGACCGGCCAGGTGCCCGGTGGGAAGACCCGCGAGCAGGATCACGGCGACGGCTGCCGGCAGCAGGGCCAGGGCCAGCGCGCGGCTGCGGATGCGCAGCACGACGAGCGCCCGGGCCCGCGCGGCCTGCGCGCCCGCCTCCACACCCATTCCGGTCACGACCGACCTCACCCCCTCCCCGTTGACCTGACGCTTTCCTTGCTCACTCCCCCACTGTGGCACCCGCCACCGACATCGCAATGCCGGTGGGCCAAGTGCCGGAACGCTTGCGCCGCACCCTAGTTGGGGCCTCGCCCCCCGTCAGCCGGATAGGGCATCGGTCACTCGATGGAATGGCTCTGGGGAAAGGTGATGACGGACAGCGAGGATCAGGCCCCCGCCCACCGCACACGTCAGGCCCCGGATCCTGAGACGGATCCGGGGCCTGCGGGGTTCATCGGCGCGGGGGTGGTTTCTCCCGCGACGGGTGGCGGCCGGTGGCGGCCGGCCCCGGCGGGGCGGCTACGCGCCCGCCGCCTCCGCCGCGATGTCCGTGCGGTGCTGGGAGCCGTCGAGGTGGATGCGGCCGACGGCCGTGTAGGCCCGGTCGCGGGCCTCGGCGAGGTCCTTGCCGGTCGCCGTGACGGACAGGACGCGGCCGCCCGCGCTGACGATCGCGTCCCCGTCGCGCCTGGTCCCGGCGTGCAGCACGTAGGCGTGCGGGGCGTCCTGGGCGGCGACCTCGTCGAGACCGGTGATGGGGTCGCCGGTGCGCGGGGTGCCGGGGTAGTTGTGCGAGGCGACGACCACCGTCACGGCCGCCTCGTCGCTCCAGCGCAGCGGCTCCAGGTGGGCGAGGTTGCCGGTGGCCGCGGCCATCAGCAGACCCGCCAGCGGGGTCTTGAGGCGGGCCAGGACGACCTGGGTCTCGGGGTCGCCGAAGCGGGCGTTGAACTCGATCACGCGGACACCCCGGGAGGTGATCGCGAGACCGGCGTAGAGCAGACCGGAGAACGGGGTGCCGCGGCGGTTCATCTCGTCCACCGTCGGCTGCAGCACGGTCTGCAGCACCTCGTCGACCAGCTTGGGATCGGCCCACGGCAGCGGGGAGTACGCGCCCATGCCGCCGGTGTTCGGGCCCCGGTCGCCGTCCAGGGCGCGCTTGAAGTCCTGGGCGGGCTGCAGCGGCACGACCGTCTCGCCGTCGGTGACGGCGAACAGGGAGACCTCGGGCCCGTCCAGGAACTCCTCGATGACCACGCGCTCGCAGGCGGCCGCGTGCGCCCGGGCCGTCTCCAGGTCGTCGGTGACGACGACGCCCTTGCCCGCGGCGAGCCCGTCGTCCTTGACGACGTACGGAGCGCCGAAGGCGTCCAGGGCCGCGTCGGCCTCCGCCGCGGTCGTGCAGACGTAGGAGCGGGCCGTGGGCACCTCGGCTGCCGCCATGACGTCCTTGGCGAAGGCCTTGGAGCCCTCCAGCTGCGCGGCCCGGCCGGACGGGCCGAAGACCGGGATGCCGGCCTCGCGCACGGCGTCGGCGACACCGGCGACCAGCGGGGCCTCCGGGCCGACGACCACGAGGTCCGCGCCGAGGCGCTGGGCCAGCTCGGTCACGGCGGCGCCGTCCAGGGCGTCGACCTGGTGCAGCTCGGCGACCTCGGCGATGCCGGCGTTGCCGGGGGCGCAGTGCAGCGCCGTGACGTCGGGGTCGTGGGACAGGGAGTGGCACAGGGCGTGTTCGCGGGCGCCGCTGCCGATGACGAGGACCTTCACGGGGTCAGCCTAACGGGAGGTGCCGGTCTCCCCTTGTGCGGGCCACCGAAGGCGGCGGGGCGGCGCGTTCGGAGGTTCCTCCGAACAGGCCGCGGCCGGGCGGGTCGGCGCTGTTCGCTACGGCTCGTTCGAGAACTCCTCCACGACCGTCGCGCCGAGCTCCCGGACGATCAGCTCCTGTCCGGACAGGGCCGACTCGTCGAGGTCCGGGTCGTCGTCCTCGGGGATGTCCTCCTCGACGGAGACATGGCGCGGTTTTGGAGCCGAGGGCTGCGGGACGGGGGCTGTCGGCATGGCCGCCGGGGCCGAGGCGGCGGACGCGGAGCCGCCCGGGTGGGGGCCGGGGGCCGCCGGCGCCGCCGACTGGGCGGGGGCGGGGCGCTGGGCGGTCGCCGTACCGCCGCCGTTGTGGCCGGGGCCGAAGCCGGCGCCGGTGTGGTAGCCGCCTCCGGTGCCGTGGCCGCCGCCGGGCTGGCCGCCGCCGTGGCCGGACGGGCCGCCGGGGGCCGGGGGCGCGGAGCCGCCCGAGGGGTCGACGATCGCCTCGATCTTCCACTGGACGTTGAACTGCTCGCCCAGTGCCTGCCGCAGCACGTCCTCGCTGCCGCTGCTCAGGAAGTTGTCCCGGGCGCCCGCGTTGACGAAACCGAGCTGGAGGGTCGTGCCGTCGAAGCCGGCCACCTGGGCGTTCTGGCTGAGCAGGATCCAGGTGAAACGGCGGCGGTTCTTGACCGCTTCCAGGATGTTCGGCCAGAGCATGCGGGGGTCGAGGCCGCCGGGGGCGGGGGCGGCCTGGGCAGGGGGCGGGGCCGGGGGCGCCGCCGGGGGAGCGGCGGGGGCGGGGGCGCTCGGAGTCGCGGCGCCCGCCGCCGGGGTGCCCGGGGCGGGTGCGCCCGGGGCGGCGGTGGGCCAGCCGCCGGGGCGTCGGCCACTGCCCGCGGAGGCGGCGGTGGGCCAGGCGCCGGGGGCGGGGACGGCCGGAGCCTGGGGGGTGGGGGCGGGAGGCGACTGGGGTGCCTGGGCGGCCTGGAGGGGCTGGCCGGGCTGGCCGGGCTGGCCGGGAGCGGCGGACGCGCCGGGGGCGTGCCCGGCCGGCGTAGCGGGCTGCTGGGGCGCCGTGCCCGGCCCGGGCGGCGGACCGTCCTGGCCCGCTGCCGCCGGGACGTGCCCGGGCGCGGCCGTCGCACCGCCGAGGCCCGCGGCGCCGCCGTGGTCCCCGCTGCCGGGGACACCGGCCCCTGCGGCGGGACCGGGCGTCGCACCGGGGGCACCGGCGGGGGCGCCGGGGGTGCCGGTACCCCGGACCGCCGCCCGGGCCGCGGCCGGACCGCCCCCCGGCGGAACCTGGGCCGGAGCGGCGGACGCTCCGCCGGGCGTCTCCTGCCGGCCCCCCGGGGGCGGTCCCGGCGCGTATCCCATGGCGGGCAGGCCGGCCGGGGCTCCCGCGGAGAAGTTCACCCCGCGCTCGATCCGGTCCAGGCGGGCCATGACCGACCGCTCGTCGCCGTAGGCGGCGGGGAGCAGGACGCGGGCGCAGATCAGTTCCAGCTGGAGGCGGGGCGAGTGGGCGCCGCGCATCTCGGTCAGGCCCTCGTTCACGAGGTCGGCGGCCCGGCTCAGCTCGGCGGGGCCGAAGGTGCCGGCCTGGGCCTGCATGCGCTCCAGGACGTCGGCGGGGGCGTCGATGAGCCCCTTGTCCACGGCGTCCGGGACGGCGGCGAGGATCACCAGGTCGCGCAGCCGCTCCAGCAGGTCGGCGACGAAGCGGCGGGGGTCGTTCCCGCTCTCGATCACGCGGTCGACGACCTCGAAGGCGGCGGCCCCGTCACCGGTGGCGAAGGCCTCGACGACGGAGTCGAGGAGCGAACCGTCCGTGTAGCCGAGCAGGGCGGTGGCCATGGCGTACGTCACACCGTCGGACGCGGCGCCGGCGAGCAGCTGGTCCATGACGGACATCGAGTCACGCACGGAACCGCCGCCGGCGCGCACGACGAGCGGCAGCACACCGTCCTCGACCGGGATGTTCTCCTTCTGGCACACCTCGGCGAGGTACTCCCGGAGGGTGCCGGGCGGGACGAGCCGGAAGGGGTAGTGGTGAGTCCGCGACCGGATCGTGCCGATGACCTTCTCGGGCTCGGTCGTCGCGAAGATGAACTTGAGGTGCTCCGGGGGCTCCTCGACGACCTTCAGCAGCGCGTTGAAGCCGGCCGACGTGACCATGTGGGCCTCGTCGATGATGTAGATCTTGTACCGGCTGCGGGCGGGTCCGAAGAAGGCCTTCTCGCGCAGGTCACGGGCGTCGTCCACACCACCGTGGGAGGCGGCGTCGATCTCGATGACGTCGATCGAACCGGGTCCGTTGCGCGCGAGGTCCTGGCAGGACTGGCACTCACCGCACGGGGTGGGCGTGGGTCCCTGCTCGCAGTTCAGGCACCGGGCCAGGATGCGCGCGCTGGTCGTCTTGCCACAGCCGCGCGGCCCGCTGAACAGGTACGCGTGGTTGACCCGGTTGTTGCGCAGCGCCTGCTGCAACGGGTCGGTGACATGCTCCTGCCCGATGACCTCGGTGAAGGTCTCCGGGCGGTAGCGGCGGTACAGAGCGAGAGACGACACGCATACGAGGTTATAGGCGCCCACTGACATCGGGCCCCGCCCGGGGAACGCAGACGCCCCCCACGCACCCGCCAGAGCCGACCTACCCTTGCTGCCTTCCGGCCCTGGGGGAGTTCAGTCAGATAGCGCCGCGTGAGGGGCTGCGCCAAGGCTACCTGATGTCGGGGCCGGGGAACGAGTTCGCGAGCACTCCTCTCGGTCATGTAATGTTTCCGGCGGAGGATTCGCCTAGAGGCCTAGGGCGCACGCTTGGAAAGCGTGTTGGGGGCAACCCCTCACGAGTTCGAATCTCGTATCCTCCGCCTCAGCCCAGCAGGGCAGAAGCAAGGCCCCGACCGGTTGCCGGTCGGGGCCTTCTTCGTTCGCGGGCAGTTTTTGTCTGTTCAAGCCATCTCGATTCCCGGGGGAATGGGTGAGGTCTTCCTCGCGTGGCCGGGTGCCGCGGCGAGTCACCGGCGCGGCGTTCGCCGCTGTGCTGCTCGTCGGGGGAACGGTTTCGTGCGGGGAGGGCACGGCGGGCGGGGCCTCGCCCGCGGCTGCCGTGGCGGAGGCGGCGGCGCACTCCGAGCGGATCGCCTCCCTGCGCTACCGGCTCACCGGGACCCTGCCGGAAACGGGCCGGCTGGAGATCCGGTTCGTCGACGAGGTGAGGTACGTCGGCGGGAGCGCGACCGACGGGGAGAGGCCGGACGGCAAGGACTGGTTCCGCGCCGAACCGGCCGTCTGGGGACGCGGCGCGATGGACAACCGGTCCCACCGGGTGCTGCCGGCCCGGATCGAGGGCGACCCGGCCGCGCGGTCCAGGATCCCGACCGCCTCCCAGGACGTGCGGAGGAGGATCGGGACGGAGACGATCGACGGCGTCAGGACCACTCGTTACCGGGGGACGGTCACCGGTCGCGGCATCAGCGCCTCCCGTGACGCCGCCGCGGACGAGGCCGCCCGGGACCGCCAGATCGGCAACCTGGACCCGTTCATGACGCTGCGCGTCGACGGCGCGCTCACCGTGGATCCGTGGATCGGTGACGACAGCCACACCGAGCAGTTCCGCCTGCGGGGCGACAGCCGTGGCACTCGGGGCGGCACCGACGGCCGGCCGCTGGAGATCGTCGATGGCGAGCCCTTCGACCTGACCCTCACGTTTCTCGACGTCAACCGGCCGGTGACCGTCGAGGCGCCACCGTTCGAGGACACCGCCGGCATGGCCGCGACGGCGGGCGGGGCACCGCCGGACTGAGCGTGGCCGCGACGCCGCCGGGAGGGTTCGCGTCCGGCGACACCCCGTGTTCTTCATGTGATCAAGCTCGCCCGTCCCCATGAACACCCCCCGAGGCGCATACTGGGGCGTGATGACAAAGCGTGCTGCACAGAAGCGTCATTTGCCTACCAGCCCCTTCGCGGCCCCTGTCGCACCGGCGCCGAAGCACTTCGCCGTCGGGGACCAGGTCACCCATGACATGTACGGCCTCGGCCGGGTGATCGGTGTCGAGGACGGGATCGCGGCGCTCGTGGACTTCGGTTCCGCACAGATGCGGATCCTGAGCCCCTACGCCAAGATGACCAAGCTGTAGGACCACGGTGCCGGGTCCCGGCACGCGCGGCCCCGTCAGGGGGCCGCACCCGACGAAGGAGAGTCCTCCCATCGAACCGACTTCGCTGTTCTCCGCTCCGGAAGGGCAACCCCGCCGCTCCCCGGCGGCATCGCCTCCCCCGGTCATCGATCCCTTCCGGGCCCCGGACTTCCCGGATCTCCCGGACTTCGGAGAGGACGACGTCCCGTCCGAGGAGTCCCGGGAGCCGGGCGGGCCCGGGGAGTTCCGGGACGTCCGGGAGCCCGGCCAGGGGCAGCGGTCCGCACCGGGCAGGCGGGTGTCGCGGCCGCGCCGCAGGGCTGCCTAGCCGGCCCGGCCCCCGCCCGCGGCGGCGCTAGCGGCCGGTCCCCGGCTCTCCCTCACGGCGTCTCGCTCGGGATCACGCAGTTCTTCGGCTGCGGCCGACCCGCCGGCCAGCCCAGGCCCACGAACTTGAGCGTGCCCCGGCCCTCGCGGCCCGGGTCCAGTTCCACGATCGCGGCCGGTTTGTCGTAGGCGTTGCCCCCGGTGGTGAGGCAGATCAGGCCGCTGGTGGCCTGGACGCGGTGGCGGGAGTGGAGGAGGGACCACTGGCGGCCGACGTCCTCGCGGCTCGGGACCGTCGTGTCGGGGGCTCCCTGCTGGGCCTGGTGCAGGGCCTTGCCGATGGTGAGGAGCCCGTCGTGGACCAGCATCGTGCGGGAGTCCTCCAGGTTCGGCGTGGAGCCGAGGGAGATGCCCTCGCGCCGGGTCGCGGTGATCTGGGCGCGCAGGGTGTCCAGGGCCGTCTTGGGTTCGGTGAGGTACTGGGGGAGCTCCTGGGGCTTCGGGGCGCGCTTGTGGGTGGCCGTCCACTTCTTCGTCCAGGCCGCCAGTTCCGTCGTCCAGGCGTCGGGGTGGGCGGGGGCCGCGTACTGGACCGTGACCTTGGGCCGTCCGTCGTCGCCGCGCAGCGAGGCCCAGTCCCGTTCCGTCATGTCCTGGCGCAGCGAGGCCGCGTCGGAGCCGCTGACGATGGTGTAGTGCCGGCCCTCGCAGCCCACCTGGGCGAGTTTGAGGGCGAAGATGCGCAGGTGGAGGGTGCGGCCCGCGAAGTAGATCGTGTCGGCCTCGGAGTCGCAGATGTTGTTGGCCGTCTGCGTGAACTGGTTGCCGGTGGAGCCCGCCTCGTCGATGGACGGGGACTCGAAGGACATCGCCGCGGGACCGGCCGGACCCCGCTCCTCGATCCGGCTGAACGCCCGGGCCAGGGATTCGGTGTAGCCGTCGGGGCGCTTGTCGTAGACCAGGACCGTGCGGATGTTGCGGCGGCCCTGACCGCCGTTGAAGTCGGCCAGGGCCCGGGCCGCGTCGTTGTTGGTGGGCAGGATGCGGGCCAGGCCGGGGAAGCGCAGCTCGGCCATGCCGTCCGCCCGGTCCTCGTTGGCGATCCGGTCGCCGCTGATCCGGGCGGCCAGCACCGGGACCCTGTGCTCCGTGAGGCGTTTGACGGCGGCTTCCGTGGCGGCGAGGCTCAGGTTGAAGCCGGTGACCGCGCGCAGCCGGTCCTCGGGGGAGTCGGCCATCCGCAGCAGGGTGTCGACGACCTTCGCCTGGTGCCGGTAGTCGCGCCCGGGGTTGGCCAGGACCAGCCGGATCTTCGGCGGCTCGCCCTCACCGGCGTTGGCCTGCCGCTGCCCGAGGTACGCGCCCTGCAGGTCGCTGCGGATCTGCCGGCGCAGGGCCTCGCGGTCGGACTGCAGGGGCAGCATCATCGCGACCGTGACGTGCGGCTGGTCCTCGATCCTGTCGTTCTCGCGGGCGACGGCCCGGGCCACGTCGGCGATCTCCGGGGTGCCGAAGTCGTAGCCCTCGCCGTTGACGCCCACGCACTCGCCGTCGATCCGCTCCACGCCGTCGGCGCAGGTGTCCGGCTTGCGGACGAGGGAGGTCGTGAGCGTGACGCCCGCGACGAGGACCACCACCCCCAACAGCGAGTAGAGGATCTTCTTCCATCTCGGCATGCCGTCATCTCCTTCGCCGGAGCTGGTCGGTGCAGGTGCAGCGCAGCAGGGGCTGTTCGTTCTCGGCCAGGGCGCTCCAGTCCGCCGCGGTCCTGCTGAGCCGGCCGGCGCCGTCGAAGTCCATGATCGAGAGGAGGTCCAGCAGCTTGGCCAGGGTGCGTGCGGTCTCCTTGCCGGTGGGGCGGGTGCGTTCCTCGCACAGCCACACCGCGTGCAGCAGCTGGTCGACCGTGCGGCGCAGCGGCGGGCCGTCCACGGACACCAGGCCCTGGGCGCGCTCGCGCCGGGCGTCGGCGCCGCCCGGGTACGGGGCCTGGGCGATCTCCAGCAGTTCGGCGCACCAGGCGCGGGGCCGGCCGGGGAGCGTGGCGGCGAGGTGGCCGACGACGTCGTCGGCGCCGCCGGAGACCAGGTGGTGGTTCATCCGGTGGGCGGTGAGGGAGCGGAAGGCGCCCTCGTGCGGGGTGCCGTCGTCGGCCCCCTCGTCGTCCGGCAGGTCCTCGTCGCGGATGCGCCGCTCCCCCGCCGCGCGCCGCGCGTAGTGGTCGCGCAGCAGGTGGTGGTCGGCGTACCAGGCGGCGCCGTCCGGGAGCAGGCCGTAGAGGCGGTGGACGAGGAGCTGGCGCAGGCCGAAGTCGCCGATGAAGTGGCGTTCGCAGGTGGGCCAGCCGGTGTCGGTCAGGAGCCGGGCGACGTGATGGGCGGTCAGGTGGTGGACCCGGCCCGCCTGGTGGTGGCGGAGCAGGACGTCCGCGCACTCGGTGTCGTGGGCCACCGACAGGTGGGTGAGGAGGTCGAGCCAGTGGTCGTGGTGCTCGGCGGGGAGCCGTACGGGCAGCTGGTGCAGGACCAGTTCGCGTAACAGCACCTCGGCGACCGGGTGTTCGGCGTCGTCGCCGGGCAGGCGCAGGGGGGCGTCCAGGAGGTCCCGGTCGTTGGCGTCGGCCGGCATGCGGAACGCCGCCGCGGCGGCGGCCAGCCGGATCACCGTGTGCGGACGGCCGCCGCTCAGCCGGGCGACGGCGGCGTCGATGCGGCGGCGGTTGGTACCGCCCTCCGGCTCGGCGCGCTGCTGTCTTCGCACCGTCTCCCGGCGCAGCTGGTCACCGGTGAGCAGCGGCATCCGCAGCAGGAGCACGCCGTCGGCGAGGGGGGCGCGGTCGGCGCCGTCGTCCGTGCGGCGGGACCAGGCCGGCGGGGCGCCGTCGGCGGGCCGGTACTCGGCCGGGGGCGTGGTGAGCGCGGGCGGCAGGCCGCCGTGCAGGAAGGCACCGCCGTCCGGACGGCGGGCCGTGCCCACGATGACGACGCGGTCGCGCAGGCCGCCCCGGCGGTCGGTGAGCACCGCGCGCAGCAGCTGCTCGCCCAGGGGTGACTCGGCGTGGTCCAGCAGCAGGCCCGGTCGGCCGACCCGGCGCAGCCAGCCGGAGGGGGAGGCGTACGCCGCCTCCAGGTCCTGGCGCAGGGCCCGGAAGAGGAAGCCTTCCGCGACCTCCCGCGCCTCGCCGCCCGCCCGGAAGTCGGCGGCGAGGATGCGCAGGCCGATCCGGGGCTGGCCGGCCGCGCCGGGGTAGGCACCGTAGACCCGCTCCAGCTCCGCCCTGCCCCGGGGAGCCGCGCGTTCGAAGACGGCGTCCAGCAGGGCGTTGCTCACGGCCGCCGAATAGGGGTCGAACGCCTGCCCGTACAGGGTCGCCAGCAGGTTGCGGATGGTGCCGCGCAGCATGCCCCGCCAGAAGTCGCCGCCGCCCAGGCCGCGCACGCGGCGCCGCTGGGGCAGGTCCTCGTAGCGTTCGGCCTCCGTCGCGACCGCCTCGGGCGTGCCGTCCGCGACGCCGGTGGCGATCATGGCGAGGCCGGTGAACAGCCGCGGGAAGGCGAACGAGCCGCCCGTGCCCTGCCAGGTGCACAGCCGCCGGGCCACCTCCACCAGCGCCTCGGTCGCGGCCGAGCGGGCTTCCGGCTCCGGGCCCGCCCGGTCCTCGTACACCGGCGAGGCGCAGTCGAGGTGGATCACCGGCACCTTGGCGGCGAACCGGTCCCGTACGGCGCGCAGCAGCCGGCCCTTGCCCATGCCCGGGCCGCCGGTGAGCAGCACCACCGGCAGATCGGGACCGTACAGCGGCTCCCGGCCGGCACCCGAGGGCGAACGCCCCAGCAGCCGCGCGAAGAAGCCCTCCTCGGAGAGGAGTCCTTCGAAGCCCAGTTCCTCACACACGGTTCCCCCATGACGTCCTGCCCGCCCGAACCCGTGACCGATGTGCCGGAAAAGATCCAGTGGAACACGGAACCGCGCGGTCGACAACGGGTGCCGCCCGGACGGGAGTTGACGGAGAGGGCGGTGCGCCTACGCGGACCGGTCGGAGGCGGGCCAGACGTACGGCAGGTCGTCGGGCACCCCGGGGAAGACCGCCCCGTAGGTGTCCGGGTCCTTGCGCACCAGCGCCGAGCGGTGACTGCGGTGGAAGGGCGTGTCGCCCAGCCAGGGCGGCAGTTCGCCCTCGGCGGCCAGCTCGTGCTGGTCGCGGACCGGGGCGTGGGGGCGCACGGTGGCGAGGTCGGCGACCAGGGTGGCCGCGCAGCTGTCCTGGTGGCCCAGCTCGCGCCAGGCCCGGCAGATCTCCAGTCCGTAGCGGACCAGGGCCTCCTCGTACCCGGCCCACATCCGCACGGCCGGGTGCCGGCGCCAGCCGTAGCCCGGCACGATCAGACCGCGCAGGACCTGCAGCGCCTCGACGCGCTGCTTGCCGAGCCGGCGGCGGTCCAGGGCCAGGGCGGTTGCCCGGAAGTCGGGGTAGGGCAGGAAGGTCTGCATGCCGTGGTCCGTCCCCTCACCGCGTGGGGCGGCCGGCCCACGGCACCGGGTGGGCGGGGACGCGGTCGGTCGGCTGGCCGGTCGGAATCGTCATGGCCGGGGTCCTCACGGGAGGGTCAGGGTCTGTTCCGCCCAGATGGTCTTGCCCGTGGCGCTCTGGCGGGTGCCCCAGCGCTCGGTCAGCTGGGCCACGAGGAGCAGGCCGCGGCCGCCCTCGTCGTGGCTGCGGGCGCGCCGCAGGTGGGGAGCGGTGTTGCCGCCGTCGGACACCTCGCAGATGAGGGTGGCGTCGTGGATCAGGCGGAGCCGGACCGGGGGTTCGGCGTGGCGGATGGCGTTGGTGACGAGTTCGCTGACGACGAGTTCGGTGACGAAGACGGCGTCGGGCAGGCCCCACCGCTCCAGTTGCGCCACCACGTCCTTGCGGGTCCGGGCGACCGCCGACGGGTCGCAGGGCACCTCCCAGGTGGCGACCTGGTTCGCGCCGAGCGCGCGGGTGCGGGCGACGAGCAGGGCCACGTCGTCGGCCGGGCGCTGGGGCAGCAGCTCGGCGAGGACCCGGTCGCACAGGGCGTCCAGCGAGGGCGCCGGACGGGCCAGGGCGTCTCTCAGACTCTGGACACCGGCGTCGATGTCCCGGTCGCGGGTGGTGACGAGGCCGTTGGTGTAGAGCGCCAGCAGGCTGCCCTCGGGCAGTTCGACCTCGGTCGCCTCGTAGGGCAGGCCGCCGACGCCGAGCGGGGGCGCGGCCGGGAGGGCGACCAGGTCGACCGTGCCGTCGGGGCGTACGACGGCGGGCAGCGGGTGCCCGGCCCCGGCGAAGCAGCAGCGCCGGGAGACCGGGTCGTAGACGGCGTACAGGCAGGTGGCGCCCACGTCGGCCGAGGTCTCCGCGGCCGGGGCGGGTCCGGCGGGCGCGCCGGGGTCGCCGTCGCCCTCCTCCTCCGTGTTCAGGCGGGCCACGAGCTCGTCCAGGTGCGTCAGCAGCTCGTCGCACGGCAGGTCGATGTCGGCCAGGGTGCGCACCGCCGTGCGCAGCCGTCCCATGGTCGCGGAGGCGTGCAGGCCGTGGCCGACGACGTCGCCGACGACCAGGGCCACCCGGGCCCCGGACAGGGGGATGACGTCGAACCAGTCCCCGCCCACGCCCGCGTGTCCGCCCGCCGGCAGGTAGCGGGAGGCGACCTCGACCGCCGTCTGCCGGGGCAGTCGCTGGGGCAGCAGGCTGCGCTGGAGGGTGACGGCGGTGGCGCGCTCGCGGGTGTAGCGGCGGGCGTTGTCGATGCTGACCGCGGCCCTGGCGGCCAGCTCCCCGGCCAGGACCAGGTCGTCGTGCCGGAAGGTGTCCGGGTTGCGGTGGCGGACGAAGAAGGCGACGCCCAGGGTCGTGCCGCGGGCGGTCAGCGGCACGGTCAGCACCGAGTGGACGCCGGAGCTCCGGACCCGGGCGGCGCGGGCCGGGTCGCGCGCGAACCACGCCGTCAGGGCCGGGCCGGTCACCTCCTGGACGGTGGGCCGTCCCGTGCGCAGGCTCTCGAACGGTGCCGAGCCCGCCGGGTAGGAGTCCACCTCGCCGGCCGCCACCACCGCCTCCGGGGCGCCCGGCGTGACGGACCGCAGCGCCACCCGCCGCAGGCGCAGCGGCCCGCCCGCGGGCAGGGCCCGGACGGGCGGTTCGGGCTCGTCGTCCAGCGTGGCCAGCAGATCGACGCTGGCGAAGTCGGCCAGGTCCGGCACGGTCACGTCGGTCAGCTCCTGGGCCGTGCGCGTCACGTCCAGGGTGCTGCCGATGCGCCGGCCCGCCTCGGCGATCAGCTGGAGCCGTCTGCGGGCCCAGAACTGCTCCGTCATGTCGTGCGCGGACAGGCACACGCCCCGGATGACGCCCTCCGGGTCGCGCAGCGCGGACATGAAGACGGACCAGGCGTGTTCGTGGTCCTCGCCGGGCGCCTGGAGGTAGTTCTCGTCGTACTGCGGCTCCCCGGTCCGCAGCACCCGGGCCATGCTGCGCTCCGCCCGCTCGCCGGCGGCGTCGTCGATGATCTCCGAGACGCGCAGGCCGCGCATCTCCTCCTCGGTGAGTGCCGTGGAGCGCTCCATGTCGGCGTTGGCCCGGCGCAGCCGCAGCCGGGTGTCGTAGATCGCCTGGGCGCAGCACGGGGACTGGGCAAAGCTCCAACCGACCAGCGAGTCGTCGAGACCGGGCTCCGGCCCGGTCTCGCCCAGCGCGGAGACGACGAGCCAGGCGGGGGCGCCGGTGCCGGGCGGGCGGTGGTGGGCGAGGATCCGGACGGTCAGCTTGCGGCCGTCGCGGTGGCGCAGGGCGATGTCACCGTTCCACCGGGACAGCCCGGCGAGGGCCGGCATCCCGCCGCGCACGGGGATCGGCTCGGCCAGCAGGTCCGCGGCGCGACGGCCGAGCATCCGCCCGGCCGGGTGTCCGAGGAGCCGCTCGGCGCCCGCGTTCCAGCCGGTCACCCTGCCCTGTTCGTCGAGGGCCACACGGGCGGTGAGGTCTTCCGCGACCAGGGCGTCGAGGGCTTCGGGAGCTTCGCGGGCCGTGCCGGGCGGGCGGCCGGCCCGGCCGAGGGTGACGGGCTGCTCCATGTTCGGTCATCTCGCTCTCGCGGAGGCGTCGGCCAGGTCACCGCAATAGGCAACTATGACCTGATTACCCGCATTCGGGCGCTTTCACCGCCCGTCACCGGCCGTCGTAGGAGCCTGCCGGCGCCCGGCCCGGGTAACCGCTCCCCCATGGGCGAGACGGGTGAGATCGGCAGGATCCTGGTGGGCACGTGTTCCTGGACGGACCGGGCGCTGGTCGGCAGCGGCTGGTACCCGGCCGGGCGGCGGGACGCCGAGGGGCGGTTACGGCACTACGCCGAGCACTTCCCGGTCGTCGAGGTCGACGCCTCCTACTACGCGCTGCCGAGCGAGCGGAACAGCGTGCTGTGGGCCGAGCGGACCCCGGACGGTTTCGTGTTCGACGTGAAGGCGTTCTCGCTGCTGACCGGGCATCCCACCCGGCAGGCGGTGATGCCGGACGGACTGCCGGCCGAACACCGGGACCCCGCCGTGCTCGACGCGGTCTGGGCCCGGTTCGCGGCCGGCGTCGAGCCGCTGCGGTGCGCCGGACGGCTCGGGAGCGTGCTGTTCCAGTTCCCCCCGTGGTTCCGGCCGGGCGAGCGGGCCGAGACGTTCCTGGGGCAGTGCGCGGAGCGGACCCGCGGCTGGCCCGTCGCCGTGGAGTTCCGGCATCCGTCCTGGTGGGAGCCGGACCGGGCCGAGGCGACCCGGGCGCTGCTGGCCCGGCACGGGATGGCCGCGGTCGCCGTCGACATGACGCAGACCCTGCCGTCCTCCATGCCGCCGGTGACGCCGGTGACCTCGCCGGGGCTGTCCGTCGTGCGGTTCCACGGCCGCAGCGCCGCCTGGGGCACCGGCAGCAAGGAGGACCGGTTCCGGCACGACTACGACGAGGACGAACTCGCCGAGTGGCTGCCCCGCGTGCGGCGGCTGGCCGAGCGGACCGAGCAGGTGCACGTGCTGTTCAACAACTGCTGCGGCGACGCCGCCGTGCGGGCCGCCGGGACGATGAAGCGGCTCCTCGGGGGTGGCGGGCCCATGGCGGCGGTGGCGGGCGGGTCCACGGCGGTGGCGCGGCTGCCTAGGGCACGATCCGCACCCGCTTCTCCTCCGTCACCTGGTCCACGTCCGACACCCGCACGGTCGTCCTCATCGTCCAGGTCCCGGGGAGCGGCAGATTGACGGCGTTGGTGCCCCAGTAGCCGCCCTGGTCGGTGAGTTCGGCGTCGATCGGGCCGAGTTTCCGGGCGGGCAGGCTGAAGGTGACGCGGACCTCGGGGACGACGACCAGGCCGGTGTCGGCGCCGTAGACCACGGCTTGGACGCCGTTCTCGCCGACCCGGGCCGGGTCGAGGGTGACCTGTACCGTGCCGCGGCCGGTCACCCCGCCCGCGCCCGTGTCGAAGGGCACCGTCACCTGCGCGGTGGGCGGCAGCGTGCCCGCCGGGGCCTGCCGGGCCGCCTCGGCCTCGGCGCGGCCGGGCAGGGTGCCGGTCAGCACGGTGGTGATCGCCAGCACCACGGCGGCGACGGCGACCTCCACGAGCACGGAACGGCGCAGCCCGCGCCGCCGGACGTCGGGGTCCCCCGGCGCACCGGGCCCCACCGATTCGTCCGCGCCGCCGCCCTGGGAGCCCCGGTCCGCCACGGAACCCGGGGCGTCCGCACCGCCCCTTCCGGGAGCCGGGTCCGCCACGGAGCCCTCCGGAGCGTCCGCGCCGCCCCTTCCGGAGGCGGGGTCCGTCACGGAGCCCTCCGGAGCGTCCGCGCCGCTCGTTCGGGGGGCCCGGTCCGCCACGGAACCCGGGGCGTCCGCGCCGCCCCTTCCGGCGGCCGGGTCCGCCGGTTTCCCGTGCCGCTCCGGGTCCGCCACCCCTGGCTCCGCCGCGCCCGGATCCGCTGGGTCCGCGCCTGTGCCCGGCTCGACGTCTGCTGAGACCGCGTTGGCCGCGCGGGTCGGCGGCGAGCCGGTGGTGGCCGACCCGGTAGTGACCGACCCGGTGGTGGTTGCCGCGCCCGGAGCCACCGGAGGCGCGGCTACCGAGGACTCGGCCACCGCGTGCGCGCCGAGCCGCTGCGGAGCCCGCGCCGGTAGAGCCGTCCGGGCGGTGGCCTCCGGCGCCGCGGTCCGCACGGCCGGGCCGGTGGTGCTCGCCGCACCCGTGGCCGCCGAGCCCGCAGCCACCGAGCCCGTAGCCACCGCGCCCACGGTCATCGCGCCCACGGGCACCGCGTGCGCCCCGTCCGGCTGCGGGGTCGCTGCCGGTACGGTCGTCCGGCCGGTGGCCGCCGGGGCCGCGGTCCGGGCGCCGGCGGCCGGGGCGGCGATGCGGGCCGTCCAGCGCCGGGCGTGGCCGGCGGCCAGCAGCAGCGCGGACACCGCGGCCAGTTTGAGGAGCAGCAGCCTGCCGTACGACGTGCCGGTCAGCGCGGACAGGGAACCGAGGCCGCGCCAGGACTGGTACAGGCCGGTGACCGCCAGGACGGTCACGGAGGTGAAGGCGACCCGGGAGAAGCGCGGGACGACCTGCGTCAGGTCCTCGACGGAGGCGCGGCGCAGGGTCAGCAGCAGCGCCACGAGCCCGCCGAGCCAGACGCCCGTGGCCAGTAGGTGCAGCACGGAGGACGTCATCGCCAGCGGCACCTGGATGCCGGCCGAGGCGTGCTCGGCCACCGCCCAGGTCAGGGCGAGGGCGACGGCCAGGGCGGTGCCGGACGCCCGGACGGCGGGGCGGTGGTGGTCACGGCTCCGGGACAGCCGGGCCAGGAAGGCCGCGATCAGCAGCAGGATCACCAGGCGGGCCAGCAGCGCCCGGCCCGGGCGGCTGGACAGGCTGCGTCCCAGGGCGTCACCGTCGAAGGCCGCGAGGGGCCCGGCGCCGGTTTCGTAGGGGGCGCGCAGCAGGAGCAGCGCGGCCGTGGCGCCCAGGAGCGTCCACCAGGCGGCGACCAGGGGCCGGCGCAGCGGGGACGTGCCGGCCGGGCGGCACAGCGACACGAAGGCGACCACGCCGACGACCAGGGCCGCGGCGAGGTAGGCGAGGTAGCGGGCGAGGTCGTAGAGACCGTCGGTGAGGGAGTCCTCCTCCGGGCCGGTGTCGATCTGGACCGTGGTCGCGGAGCGCTTGCCCACGGAGAAGCTGAAGGCGCCGGAGACCGGGTGGCTGTCGGCGGACACGACCCGCCAGGCGACCGTGTACGTGCCCTGCGCGAGCTTGCCGTCCAGGCGGACCCTGGCCGTGTCGGAACGGCCGTCCGCGTGCGCGGCCTCTCCGGTGGGGACCCGGCGCTGGTCGGGGCCGAAGACCCGGAAGGAGTCGTCGAGCAGGCCGACGGACTCGGTGAAGGTCAGGGTGACGTGGCGGGGGGCGCGGGCGACGACCGATCCGTCCTCCGGGTCGGTGCCGCGGAGGGCGGAGTGGGCCGGGGCGGGGGCCGCTCCCCCGAGGAGCAGTACCAGCACGGCGCCGAGCAGCACCAGGGCTCGGGCTCGCCGGGGGTGTCCGACATTGCGCTCCACGTGGGTCTCCGGGGTCGGGCTGTACGGCTCCCGGTTAGGTACGGACGGGAAGCGCGCAGCGCTCACCGGTCCCCCGCCGGGGGCCGGGAATGCGCCGGCCGCCCGAACCCTGGGGCCGGGGGGTACGACCACCCGCCCACGCCCGAGGGCCGGGAGGTACGACCACCCGCCCGCACCCGAGGGCCAGCCAAGGAGTACGGCCACCCGCCCACACCCTAGGGCCGGGGAGTACGGCCACCCGCCCGCACCCTAGGGCCGGGACAGCGCGGCGACCGCGTCGGCCACCGCCGGGTAGCGCGCGGCCAGTTCGGCCGCGTCCCCGTGTTCGTAGCCCTCGAACGTGAAGCCGGGGGCCATGGTGCAGCCGAACAGGGTCCACGCGCCGCCCTGCCGGACCCTGCCGCCCATCCACGTGCCCGCCGGGACCGTGAACTGGACGTGCTGGCCGTCGAGCACCTCCGGCCCCAGGACCACCGTGCGCGCGCTTCCGTCCGGGGCGAGGAGCAGGAGCTCCAGGGGGTCGCCCCGGTAGAAGTGCCAGATCTCGTCCGTGGGCAGACGGTGGAGGGCGGAGAAGTCGTCCGCCGTGAGGAGCGCGACGATCGCCGTGCCCTCCGGTCTGCCGTCGGGGCGGCCGGGCCCGGCCCAGGTCTGGCGGAACAGGCCGCCCTCGCGGGGGATCGGCTCCAGGCCGTAGTGCGCGATGAGGTCGTCGGGCGTCACGCGGGGAAGAGTATCTCCCGTTCCAGGAAGGCGAGCTGGGCCTTCTTCTCGGGCAGGTACACGTCCGGCAGGTCGACCTCCGGCAGGACCACCACGGGCCCGGCCGTGAAGCCCTGCTTGAGGAAGCGGGCGATCGCCTTGTCGTTGCGCACGTCCGGGTCGACCACGACCCGGCGGCGGTCCAGGCCCACCAGGACGTACGCGGCGACGACGGCGACCAGCCCGGCCGTCCAGCCGTGCCTGCCGCCGCCCGGCCCGGCGGGCGCGAGCAGCAGGTGGACGCCGATGTCGCCGGGGCGGACGTCGTAGCACTCGCCCACGCGGTCCGCCTCCGGCTCGTAGGTCTGCAGCAGCGCCACCGGCTCGCCCTCGCGCACGACGAGGAAGGCGTGGTGGGTGGTGAGCGTGTCCATGTGGGCGTAGACCTCGGCGACCTGATGCTCGGTGAGGCCGGTCATGCCCCAGAAGGCGGCCCGCTCCTCGCTCACCCAGCGGTGGACGACACCGGCGTCGGCCTCGGCGTCCAACGGCAGGACGCGGACGGTGCCGAGGCCGTCGGTCACCTGCTCGTGGACGGCGGTGCGGGAGGCGTACGGGTCAGACATCGGTCTCCTTCGTCAGCAGGTCCCAGTCGGTGACGACCGGGACGAGGTCTCCCCGCAGCCACAGGGGGAGCTGGTCGCGGTGGTGGGGCGAGCCGGGCAGGCCCGAGGCGCCGAACGGGACCACCCACCGGCTGTCCTCGCGCCGGGCCAGGTCCCAGACGTACCGGGCGGCCGGACCGCGCGCGGCCCGGTCGGTCAGGCCCGGCACGGCCGAGGTGCACAGCACGCAGTCGTGGTCCCCGGACAGCCCCGGTTCCTCGTACGGTTCCTCCGGGTCCAGGGCGCGCCAGGGGGCCAGCCGGTGGGTGTCGCCCCAGACGCCGGCCGGGGGCCGCGCCGCCACCTCGTCGAGCGCCGCGCGGACGGCCGCCGGGCGGTCGATGCCGTACAGCTCCCCGGCGGTCAGCAGGTGTTCGAGGGCGAAGCCGACCCGCGGCAGGAGGGCGAGCCAGGGCAGGAACACGTCCGGGTACGCGGGCGGCGTGGCGAGCGCGGCGAAGGCCGGGTCGGCCGCGAGCCGCCGGACGACCGCGGCGCGCAGCGCCGCGTACAGGGCCGCGTCGGCGCTGCCGGCGTCCATGCGGCGGTCCCAGGCGAGCAGGCGGTCCTTCAGCGCGGCGGCCTCGGGGGGGAGGCCGTCGAGGGAGCGCAGGTGGTCCAGGAGCGCGGCCGCGGAGGCCAGGTGGGTGTCCGTGTGGACGGCGGGCATGTCGGCGGCGGACCAGCGCTCCTTGCCGGCCAGCAGCGCGGCGATGCGGTCGTGGCGGTGGGGCGGGGCGAACTCGACGCCGAGGGGGGCGGCGGGGCCGCGGTGGTTGGCCATGACGGCGACGCCGTCGGTGAGCCCGGCGCGGGGCGTCTCCTGCCGGCCGTGCCACTCGTGGCCGGGCTCCCAGGCGGGCACCACGCGCAGCCGGTTGGCCTCGGCGCGCAGCGGCACGTACCCGGCCACGCGGTGCAGGACCCCGCCCTCGGTGTCGGCGGCCTGGACGACGTTGACCGGCTCGGCCCAGCGGTCCAGGGCCCGGTCCACGTCGGCGACCCGGCGGGCCCGCAGCAGGGGCAGCAGGGCGCCGAAGCCGAGGTCGCCGGTGACGCGGGGCGGGTAGCGCAGGCTGACGGCGAGCGGGGGCAGGTCCGGCTCGGCGGTGCCGCCGTCCAGGCCCTCGGGGCCGCCGATGACCACCGGGCCCCGGGCGGTCTCGATCACCTCGACCTCGACCGGTTCCTCGCCCGCGACCTCGACGGTCTCCGTGTGCCGGGCGGCCCGGCGCCAGACCCCGTCCGGGTCCAGCGCCTCGACGCCGGCGCCCGTGCGCCGCAGCCGCTCCCGGTAGAGGTCCTGGTAGTCGGCCATGGCGTTGGTGATGGCCCAGGCGACCGTGCCGGTGTGCCCGAAGTGGGCGATGCCGGGGATCCCGGGGACGGCGAGGCCTACGACGTCGAACTCCGGGCAGGACAGGTGGATCTGCTGGTAGACGCCCGGGTCCTCGATCCAGCGGTGCGGGTCGCCGGCGATGACCGCACGCCCGGTGACGGTCCGCCCGCCGCTCACCAGCCAGCCGTTGCTGCCGGAGGTGCCGGGCCCGTCGGTGGCGAACAGGCCGATCGCGTCCGCGCCGAGGTGGGTGGCGACCTGCTCGCGCCAGAGCTTGGCCGGGAACCCGGCGAAGAGGATGTGCGTCGCGAGCCAGACCCCGAGCGGCGTCCAGGGGTCCCAGCGCCCGGGGGCCAGTCCGGTGCGGGCGAACTCGGGGACCGCGCGGCCCCGGGCCCGCTCCAGCCCCGCGTTCACCCCGTCGACGTAGGCCCGCACCCACTCCGCCGTCCCGGGGTCCTGTCTCTCCAGCCGGGTGAAGCAGCGTCTGGCCGTGTCGTCGAGTCTGGCGCGTCTGGCGAACCGGTCCCAGGCCAGGGCGCTCGCGCCGAGGAAGGACGCCGAGGTGCCCTGGGCCCGGTGCCGTTCGACCTCCAGCTGCCAGGCCCGGTCGCGGGCGGTGACCAGTCCCTGGGCACGGGCCAGTCCGGCCGCGCTGTCCGCGCGCAGATGCGGAATGCCCCAGGCGTCACGGTAGATCTCGATGGCCACCCTGTACCCCCACCTTCCTTTAGGTTAGCCTTGCCTAAGTCATGGCTGTGTGGCCGGAATCGTACGCGAGGGGCTGAAACGCGATGGGGCAGGGGCGGGGTTGGGAGGGCGCGGTCCTCAAACTGCTGCGCGCGAAGGATTTCCGGTTCACGGTGACGGAGACCGAGGACGTCACCCCGGACTACCGGCGGCTGCGCTTCACCGACGGCGGCCTGCTGGCCGCCACCGGCGTGCACCCGACCATGTGGGTCCGGCTCTGGTTCGACAACGCGGGCAAGCCGCACCAGCGGGCCTACACGCTGGTCGACCCCGACCCGGCGACCGGCACCTTCGCCCTGGAGTTCGCCCTGCACGCGGGCTGCGCCAGCGACTGGGCCCGGGCGGCCAAGCCCGGCGACACCATCGAGGCGACCGTCCAGGGCACCGGCTTCGAGCACCCGAGCCCCGCGCCCACGCACGTCTTCGCCGTCGGCGACCCGGCCTCCCTGCCCGCCGTCAATTCCCTCCTCGCCGCCCTGGGTTCCGCCCCGGCGACCGTCTGGTTCGAGGGCGGCGACGACGACCTGCCGTTCCGCACCGACCCAGGCCGCCACGAGCTGCGCAGGGTGCCCCGCCAGGACTCCGGCGCCCACCTGGTCGAGCGGGTGCGGGCGGACCTGCCCGGGCTGCTCGGCCGCACCGCCGACCCGTACGTCTGGATCGCCTGCGACACGGCGACGACCCGCACGCTCGCCGCGTACGTCCGCAAGGAACTGGGCCTGCCCAAGCAGCGCGTGCACGCCCTGGGCTACTGGCGCCCCTGAGCGGCCCGGGAGCGCGGCCGGACGCACCGGGGGATGATCGGGGCATGGACGTCACCCTGCACCTCGCCCAGGACCCCGAGGCCGACGCGCTGCTCGGCCGCAGTCCGCTCGCCGCGCTGATCGGCATGCTGCTGGACCAGCAGATCCCGATGGAGTGGGCGTTCAAGGGCCCGGCGGCCATCGCCCAGCGGCTCGGCGCGGACGACCTGGACGCGCACGAGATCGCCGCGCACGAGCCGGAGGCCTTCGCCGCGCTGCTGTCGCGGAAACCGGCCGTGCACCGCTATCCGGGCTCCATGGCCAAGCGGATCCAGCAGCTGTGCCAGTACCTCGTCGAGCACTACGACGGTGACGCCGAGGCCGTCTGGAGGGACGCCGGCTCCGGCAAGGAGCTGCTGAAGCGGCTGGCGGAGCTGCCCGGCTTCGGCAGGCAGAAGGCACAGATCTTCCTCGCCCTGCTGGGCAAGCAGCTCGGGGTGCGCCCCGAGGGCTGGCGGGAGGCGGCGGGCCCCTACGGCGAGGAGAGGTCCTTCCGCTCGGTCGCCGACATCACCGGCCCCGAGTCGCTGGCCAGGGTGCGGGCGCACAAGCAGGAGATGAAGGCGGCGGCCAAGGCCGCGAAGGCCTCCCGCGGATAGGTCCGGTTCCGCCCTCCCCGCGCGGGAGAGCGCGCGCGGCGTGGCGAGCCGGGGGCGTGCTCCTGGTCCCGGCGTCAGCCGCGTGGCCCGCTCCCGGTGGCGGGTGCGCCGGGCCCGGTCCAAGCATGGACCATGACCGAGCCACCGACCGGCGAACCCCGGGACCAGGAGCACGCCCCCGGCGCACCGGGCCGCCGCACCCCCTGCGAACGGGCCACGTGCTCCCTACGCCGAGCGGGCGGTTCTCACGGCCCGCGCGATGAACGGCGTGCCCGCGGCGGGCAGTGACCTCCCGTGCACCCCGCGGCGCAGCCGGTCCCCCGCGCCACCCGCCGGCACACCTGGCCGCGGGTGCTCGTCCTGCTGCTCGCCCTGCTCGTGCCCGGCGCGCACGCCGCGGCGCACACGGTCCCGGCGGCACTCGTCCCCGGGGAGAGCACGACCGCCGAGTACGACGCCTTCGACACCGTCCTGCGGCCCGCCGCCCGGAACACCCGCCGCTCCGCCGCCCCGCTGCGCCCGGCCCCGCTGCCGGCCCCCGGCCCCGCGTGCACCGCACGGCGCCCCGTGCCCGTGCCGCCGGACCCGCCGCACGACCCTCGCCCCCTGCGCTCCGAGGTCCTGCGCTGCTGAGCGGACCGCCCACCGGTCCACCAGGCCCGCACGGAACCACAAGACGGAACCACAAGGACGAGGAACACAGCCATGCTCCAAGACCCGTACGCGGTCCTGCGCGCCCTGCTGCGCGCGGAGGCCGCCCGCAGCGCCCCCAAGCCGAGCACCCCGCCGGCCGAGCGCAAGCCGCAGCTCCCGAAGCCGGAGGAGCGGGGCGGCCGCTGACCCGCCCGCGGCGGCGGAGACGGCCGGAGCGGTGTCTCCGCCGCCTCCCGGGTCACGCGCCACGAGCGGACTCCCGCCCCCTTTCGGGCGAATCGGGCGACGGGCCCGGGTGGGCGCCTCCCCGGCGGACGAAGGGGGCCGGCCGCCGACGGCACGGGCGCACGGTCCGGCATATGCGCGCTCCTGCTGCGGTTCGTACCGCCTTGTGGGGTTTTTTTCGGCGTCGTACTCCGTCGCCATGGCTGCGCCCGGAAGGTCTTGACCGGTAGGCTTTCCGTGTGATCTTCAAGCGCATCGGAAACGGCCGGCCGTACCCCGACCACGGCCGGGAAAGCACCCGGCAGTGGGCGGACGTCGCGCCGCGCCCGGTCCGCCTCGATCAGCTCGTGACGACCAAACAGCAGCTCGACCTGGAGACCCTCCTCGCCGAGGACTCGACCTTCTACGGCGACCTCTTCGCGCACGTCGTGAAGTGGCAGGGCGACCTGTACCTGGAGGACGGCCTGCACCGCGCGGTGCGGGCGGCGCTCCAGCAGCGCCAGGTGCTGCACGCGCGCGTGCTCGAGCTCGACTGACCCCGCAGGTCACGGGTTGGCCCTTTCGGGTTCCGCTGGGCGACGTCGAATGATCATCTAGTAGGCATCGTCGCCCGGGCGCACTACGCTGCGCTCATGAGCATGCTGACTCCCCCCGGCATGGGCGGCAAATACCGCATCACGGGCAACAGGTATCCCCGGATGCGCCGGCCCCGGCGGCGCGGCAGGCTCGTCGCCGCGGGCATCGCCTCCGCCGCCGTGCTCGGCGTGGGCGGCTGGGGCACGCTCCAGCTCATCGACGTCTTCACGGGCGGCGACAAGGCTTCGGCGGCCGGCGGCGGGGACTGCTCCCCCACGGCCAAGGCGAGCCCGTCGCCCAGCGCCAGGCCCCTGCCCGAGCCCCGCACCGTCACGGTCAACGTCCTCAACGCCACCACGCGCAGCGGCCTGGCGAAGAAGACCGCCGACGAGCTGAAGAAGCGCGGCTTCAAGATCGGCGAGGTGGGCAACGCGCCCAAGCAGTACGACAAGAAGGTCAAGGGCACCGGCCTGCTGCTCGGCCCCGCGTCCGCCCTGGACACCGCGCTGCCGGTGCTCGGCACCCAGCTCCCCGGCGCCGAACGGCGTACCGAGGCGGCCCGCAAGGGCGCCGCCGTCGACCTCCTCATCGGGGACGCCTTCAAGGAGCTGGCGAAGAAGCCGGACGCCGACCGGGCGCTGACCGAACTGGCCAGGCCCGAGCCGGCGCCGACGACGAAGAAGGGCTGCTGAGAGGCCCGTCCCGCTACGGGGAGGCCCGACGAACCCGTGACAGGCCCGTCGCGCCCGAGAGGCCGGTCCGGCCTACTCGGCCGCCCCGTACATCCGGTCGCCCGCGTCACCGAGGCCCGGGACGATGTAGCCGTGCTCGTTCAGGTGCTCGTCGACCGAGGCGGTCACGACCGTCACCGGCGTGCCCGCCAGCTCGCGCTCCATGACCTCCACGCCCTCGGGCGCGGCCAGCAGCACCACGGCGGTCACGTCGTCGGCGCCGCGCGCGATGAGCTCCTGGATCGCCGCGACCAGCGTGCCGCCGGTGGCCAGCATCGGGTCGAGCACGTACACCTGACGGCCCGACAGGTCCTCCGGCATGCGCGTGGCGTACGTGGAGGCCTGCAGCGTCTCCTCGTTGCGGATCATGCCGAGGAAACCCACCTCGGCGGTCGGCAGCAGCCGCACCATGCCGTCCAGCATGCCGAGGCCGGCCCGCAGGATCGGCACCACCAGCGGACGCGGGTGGGAGAGCTTGACGCCCGTGGTCCGCGCGACCGGCGTCTGGATGTCGACCTGTTCGGTGCGCACGTCGCGCGTGGCCTCGTAGGCGAGCAGGGTGACCAGCTCGTCGGCCAGGCGGCGGAAGGTCGCGGAGTCGGTGCGCTGGTCGCGCAGCGTGGTGAGCTTGTGGGCGACCAGGGGGTGGTCGACGACGTGGAGACGCATGTCCACAACAGTAACCGGGCCCGATGACCCCGGCCGCACGGCAGGCACGCCGCCCGGCCGTCACCCGTTCGCCGGCGTCAAACGGGCCGTCCGGGGGAAGGTGGGAGAGACGGAGTGGGGGTGGTGAACCAGATGCCCGACCGGGAGACCCGACACGACCCGTCACCGCGCGCACGGCCCGGGACGGACCCGGAGACCGACCGGACGGCCGAGCGGGCCGGAGCGGACGGGACGGCCGAGCGCAGCGGCGCCGAGGAGTCCGACGCCGAGCGCCGCAGGCGCCGCGCCCGGTTCCTGCGCGACCTGGCCGAGGCCAGGGAACTGCGCGACCGCGTCCAGCCGCGCCGCGCCAAGACGGCCCGCCTGCGGCACGCCATGCGCATGCGCACGTTCCGCTGGTAGGGAACGGGCACGGAAACCGCCGGGGAAGATCACGAACCGCGCGGACGTTGTGGCGGGTGACCGTGCGTGGAGCAGGGCAAAGCCGCGTACGATCCGCAGGTGGCGGCAACGAGCGTGCGAGCGCAACTGCCGGACACAGGGGGCCGAAGACGTCCCCTGAACGCCTTGTTTCTGCCACGATTCCGAGTGGGTGGGGCTCGGACGAGCACTCCCCGCCCGCAACCTCCGCCGGGGGGACCCCCAACCGGCACGCCTAAGACCAGTGGGAGAGTCACGGTGTACTTCGCCGCACTGCTCGCGCGCACCGAAGACGGGTGGGAAGCGAGCGACACAGAGCTCGACGATGTGGAAACCCTGTCGGATCTGGCCGACCTGGCCCGTGAAGCCTCCCCCGACGAGGACACGGTGCTCGTGCTCATCGAGCAGGAGGACGCCTGGTTCGGCGTCGTCCGCGTGGACGGCGAGGAGGATCCTCGCATCTACGTCTCGGACGCCGCCGCCGCTGCCCGCAGCAGCTACGGCGAGATCCTGCTCACCGACGAACTGCTCGGCCGGGATCCGGGCGACGACGCCTCCACCGACCTGGACGCCCTCGACCTGGACGGCACCGAGGACGGCGAGTCGGACGACGACGAGGAGGCCGGCGACGGCGACGGCGCGGCCGGCTCCGCCGAGGCCGTGCCGCACGGCCCGGTCGGCGACGCCGGGATCCTCGACGACCTCGGCGTGAGCGAGAAGGAACTGCGCTCGATGTCCACGGACGCGGTCACCGAGATCGCCGAGTCCCTGGGCGCCTCGGAGACCCTGGAGACCGTCCGCTGACCGCTCGCCCCGCCCCGGGGCCGCCGGACCCGGTACGGGACCCCTGGCGGCCCGCGATGCGACTCGCCCTGGACGAGGCCGCCGAGGCCGTCCGGGGCGGGGACGTCCCGGTCGGCGCCGTCGTCCTGGCGCCGGACGGCACGACCGTGCTCGCGGCCGGGCACAACGAACGCGAGGCCGGCGGCGATCCGACGGCCCACGCGGAGGTCCTCGCCCTGCGGCGGGCCGCGACCGCGCTCGGCCGGTGGCGGCTCGCCGGCTGCACCCTGGTGGTGACCCTGGAGCCCTGCACGATGTGCGCGGGCGCCATCCAGCAGTCCCGCGTCGACCGGCTCGTCTACGGCGCCCGCGACGAGAAGGCCGGCGCGGCCGGATCCCTGTGGGACCTCGTCCGCGACCGTCGCCTCAACCACCGGCCCGAAGTGATCGAGGGCGTGCTCGCCGAGGAGTGCGCCGGGCTGCTCACGGCGTTCTTCCGCGCTCGCTGAGCGGCCGCCGGGAACCGATTTCGAAGCACGCGGCACCTTGCTGTAAGGTCTCCCTCGGTAGCGTGTCCGAGCGGCCGAAGGAGCTCGCCTCGAAAGCGAGTGTGGCGCAAGTCACCGAGGGTTCAAATCCCTCCGCTACCGCCTGAGAAGGGCCCCGTCGCGAGACGGGGCCCTTCGTGCGATCCGCCCCTTCGGGTGTCCGGTCCTTCGTGCGATCATGTGCGCTGTTCGTGACATGAGTGACAGGGGAGGCCGCGGTGGCGGTGAACGCGAAGAAGGCCGCCGTCTACGTGCTCGTGGTCTTCGCCGCCTACGTGATCATCACGGACCCGGACGGGGCCGCCGACTACGTCCGGATAGGGTTCCAGGGCATCTCGGACGCCGCCCAGGCCCTGGGCGACTTCGCGTCGTGGGTCGCCAACGGAGGAAAGTGATGATCCGCCACCTGGTCCTGTTCAAGCTCAACGAGGGCGTCGAGCGCGACGAGCCCCGGGTCGTGCAGGGCGTCGAGGCCTTCCGCGCCCTCGACGGCAGGATCCCCGAACTCCGCCACTGGGAGCTCGGCTGGAACGTCAGCGACCGGCCCATCGCGTACGACTTCGCCATCAACTCCGCCTTCGACGACGCCGAGGCGCTGCGGCGGTACGTGGAGCACCCCGACCACCAGGCCGGTGTGGCGCTGTGGCGGGAGTTCGCCACCTGGGTGATCGCGGACTACGAGTTCTGAGGCCGGCCGCCCCGGCCGCCGCGAGCCCCCTGTCGGTGCGACAGGGGGCTTCTTCGTGACGTGAGTTCATTTGTGCGCCATTCATCCCTCAACACGTAGTTATGGGGTGCTTGCACACAGTGCACATGTCTTGTGATGCTATGACCGCTTTTGATGGAAGAGTTGAACGATGAGTTGACGATGACGAGGTGGAGTTGACCGTGCTGGCCAGTACCGCACCTCATCAGGCACCCACCTCCCAGGCCCCGGAACCGCCCGCGGAAACCGCCCCGACGACCCCGACCGCCCCGGTCGCCCCGGCCGCTCCCCAGCGGAGCCGCGGGGCCGACACCCGCGCCCTGACCCAGGTCCTCTTCGCCCAGCTCAAGGAGCTCCAGCCGGGCACGCCGGAGCACGACCGGGTGCGCGGGGCGCTCATCGAGGCCAACCTGCCGCTGGTGCGCTACGCGGCCGCCCGGTTCCGCTCCCGCAACGAGCCGATGGAGGACGTCGTCCAGGTCGGCACCATCGGGCTCATCAACGCCATCGACCGCTTCGACCCGGACCGGGGCGTGCAGTTCCCCACCTTCGCGATGCCGACGGTCGTGGGCGAGATCAAGCGCTACTTCCGCGACAACGTCCGCACGGTCCACGTGCCGCGCCGGCTGCACGAGCTGTGGGTGCAGGTGAACAGCGCGACGGAGGACCTGACGACCGCCTTCGGGCGGACCCCGACGACCGCGGAGATCGCCGAGCGGCTGCGCATCACCGAGGACGAGGTGCTGTCCTGCATCGAGGCCGGGCGGTCGTACCACGCCACGTCCCTGGAGGCCGCGCAGGAGGGGGACGGCCTGCCGGGGCTGCTGGACCGGCTCGGCTACGAGGATCCCGCGCTGGACGGGGTGGAGCACCGGGACCTCGTGCGGCACCTTCTGGTCCAGCTGCCCGAGCGGGAGCAGCGGATCCTGCTGCTGCGGTACTACAGCAACCTCACGCAGTCCCAGATCAGTGCGGAACTCGGCGTCTCACAGATGCACGTCTCGCGGCTACTCGCGCGTAGCTTCCAGCGGTTGCGGTCTGCGAACCGGATCGACGCGTAACCGCAAACGCGAGCGAGAGGTCACCGGGGGGAGGGAATCGCTCATCAGGGCCGTTGCCGACAGTTGAGAGCCGAAAAGTCGTCAGACCCCTTGTTTGCAGGGCGGATTCGCGTCTCAGATGTCGACATGTCACTACAGCGTGTTGCCGACATGTGACATTCTGCGTGAAGCGCGTTTGCCGGAGCTTCGGCTCCGGTATTCAGGTGAAGGCTGCGTTCCTCAGACGGGGGCGTTCGCCGCGACCGTCCCGCGACCCAAAGGGGGTGGCATGTCCGCAGAACAGGGCAGCTCGAAGGTGCTCACGCTCGCGGAGAGCGACACAGCTCCCCATGCTCTCGACTCACTCGGCCCCATCGACGACGTTCCGGCCGAGCTCGCGACCGAGCCCGCGCCGGTGCTGCCGGCCACGGGGGCCATCGACACCCGCACCCTGTCCCGCTCCCTGTTCCTGCGGCTGGCCGCGCTCGACGAGGACAGCCCCGAGCGTGCGTACGTCCGTGACACGCTGATCGAGCTCAACCTGCCGCTGGTGCGGTACGCGGCCGCGCGCTTCCGGTCGCGCAACGAGCCGATGGAGGACATCGTCCAGGTCGGCACGATCGGGCTGATCAAGGCGATCGACCGGTTCGACTGCGAACGGGGCGTGGAGTTCCCGACGTTCGCGATGCCGACGGTGGTCGGGGAGATCAAGCGGTTCTTCCGGGACACGTCCTGGTCGGTGCGGGTGCCGCGGCGGCTTCAGGAGCTGCGGCTGGCGCTGACCAAGGCCAGCGACGAGCTCTCGCAGAAGCTGGACCGGTCGCCGACGGTCACCGAACTGGCCACGGTGCTCGGGGTGTCCGAGGAGGACGTGGTCGACGGGCTGGCGGTGGGGAACGCGTACACGGCGTCCTCGCTGGACTCGCCGGCGCCGGAGGAAGACGGCGGCGAGGGGTCGCTGGCGGACCGGCTGGGGTACGAGGACACCGCGCTGGAGGGCGTGGAGTACCGGGAGTCCCTGAAGCCGCTGCTGGCCAAGCTGCCGCCGCGGGAACGGCGGATCATCATGCTGCGGTTCTTCGCGAACATGACGCAGTCGCAGATCGGCGAGGAGGTCGGCATCTCGCAGATGCACGTCTCGCGGCTGCTGACGCGGACGCTGGCGCAGCTGCGGGAAGGTCTGATCTCGGACTGAGAACGGACCGAGGACGGTTGCCGGTTGCCCGTGGCGCGGTGTCTTCGCCTTCCCGCCGGTGGTGGGTCGGGGCCGCGCCGGGGGTGTCCGTCCTCGGAACGGCGCGATCGACCCCTTCACCGACTGACTGGCGTCGACGCGCCAACCGCTGCGGGCGGACACCCCCGACACGGCCCCTTGCGCCGTCCGGCGGGTGCGGGCGCGTCTCGCCCCAGGGACGGCAAGCGCCGGGTCGCGCGCCCACCCGGCACCGTCGCCGGGTGCCCGAGAACCCGCCGTACTACCCCAGCGCCAGCCAGGCGACCGCCGCGACGATCGCCACCGCGACGACCACGCCGAGGACGAGGCCGATGCGCGGGCCGCCGCCCGAGGCCGCGGCCTGGCGCCCCTGCGGCGCCTCGTCGACGAACGCGCGGAACATCTGGGTGCTGCCGGCCGGGTCGTGATTGCCCTGGGGGGCCTGGTTGTTAGCCATGGCCCGAGACCCTAGCGAAAACGGCGGGGCTCCCCAAGTGGGGGTTGGCCTTCCGTTTGTCCCCGTGCGACCGGGAGCTCCGGGCTCGCCACCTGCACATTTACTCCCGCAATACTTGCCTTTGCCAACTTTTTGGTCCCCCATCCCCTCTTTTATTTGCCTTCAGCAACCAACCACTCCTATGGTTGCCCTAAGCAACGAAAGCGGGAGGTGTCATGGCCGGGAGGGCGCAGTACGAGGAGCTGGTCCGCCAGTTCAGTGCCTTCGGTGCCGTGAAGCGGGAGCTCGGCCGGATGCTGCCCGCCGAATGCCCCGGCGGGTCGGCGGCCGTGCTGACCCTGCTGGGCCGCCACGGCGACATGCGCATGAGCAAGCTCGCCGAGCTGCTCGCGGTGGACATGTCGGTCACCAGCCGCCATGTCGCGCACGTCGTGGACCGGGGCTGGATCGAACGCTCCCCCGACCCCGCCGACAAGCGCTCACGCATCCTGCGCCTCACCCCCGCGGGCCACGCCCAGCTCGACGAGCTGTCCAGGCGGACCACGGAGGTCCTGGCCGAGCGGCTGAGCGACTGGACCGACGAGGAGGTCGGCCGGCTCACGGACCTGATGGCGCGACTGCGGGAGAGCTTCGACTGCCGGCCCGCGGCCCGGTCGGCACCGCCCGCTTTCGAACGGACCACCCGTACACCCGCGAGCACGTAAGAAAAGGAAGCCCATGGCAACGACCACACCAGCCGGTGTGCGGGCTCATGCCAAGCACGGGGGAGGCTCCCACGGCTCCTCCGGCGACGCTCCGATGACGCACCGGCAGATCATGGAGGCCCTCACCGGCCTGCTGCTCGGCATGTTCGTCGCGATCCTGTCGTCGACGATCGTCTCCAACGCCCTGCCCCGGATCATCGGGGACCTCGGCGGCGGCCAGAGCGCCTACACCTGGGTCGTGACCGCGTCCCTGCTGACGATGACCGCGTCCACCCCGCTGTGGGGCAAGCTCGCCGACCTGTTCTCCAAGAAGCTGCTGATCCAGCTCGCGCTGGTGATCTTCGTGCTGGGTTCGGCGGCGGCCGGCATGTCCCAGAACCCGGGGACGCTCATCACCTTCCGCGCCGTCCAGGGCATCGGCATGGGCGGTCTGTCCGCGCTGGCCCAGATCATCATGGCGGCGATGATCTCCCCGCGTGAGCGCGGGCGGTACAACGGCTACCTCGGTGCCGTCTTCGCCACGGCGATGGTCGGCGGCCCGCTGGTCGGCGGTGTCATCACCGACACCGACTGGCTGGGCTGGCGCTGGTGCTTCTACGTGGGCGTGCCCTTCGCCGTGATCGCCCTGATCGTGCTGCAGAAGACCCTGCACCTGCCCGTGGTGAAGCGGAAGGTCAGGGTCGACTGGGCCGGCGCCTTCTTCATCACCGCGGCCGTCTGCCTGCTGCTCATCTGGGTCACCTTCGCCGGTGACAAGTACGACTGGATCTCGTGGCAGACGTACGCGATGGTCGGCGGTTCGCTGGTGCTGCTGGCGGTCTTCGTCCTCGTCGAGGCGAAGGCGAGCGAGCCGATCATCCCGCTGCGGCTGTTCCGCAACCGCACCATCACGCTGGCGTCGCTGGCCTCGCTGTTCGTCGGTGTCGCGATGTTCGCCGGGACCGTCTTCTTCAGCCAGTACTTCCAGCTGGCGCGGGACAAGTCCCCGACGATGTCCGGCGTCATGACGATCCCGATGATCGCGGGCCTGTTCGTCTCCTCCACCGTCTCCGGCCAGATCATCACCCGGACCGGCCGCTGGAAGGGCTGGCTGCTCGCCGGCGGTGTGCTGGTGACCGCGGGCCTGGGGCTGCTGGGCACGATCCGGTACGACACCGAGTACTGGCACATAGCGCTCTTCATGGCGCTGCTGGGCCTGGGCATCGGCATGATGATGCAGAACCTGGTGCTCTGCACGCAGAACCAGGTGGAGCCGGGTGATCTCGGCGCCGCGAGCTCCACGGTGACCTTCTTCCGGTCCCTGGGCGGTGCCGTGGGCGTCTCGGCGCTGGGCGCCGTGCTCGGCAACAAGATCACCGACTACGTGAAGGACGGCCTCGCGGACCTCGGTTCCCAGGGCGCGGCACTCGGCCACGCCGGCACGGGCGGGGGCGGCATCCCCGACCTCGACACGATGCCCGCGCCGATCCGCACCGTCGTGGAGAGCGCCTACGGCCACGGTGTCGCGGACGTGTTCCTCTACTCGGCCCCGCTGGCGCTGCTCGCGCTGCTGGTGTCGCTGTTCATCAAGGAGGTCCCCTTGAAGACCAAGGGCGGGCTCGCGCAGGCCGCGGCCGCCGAGACCGGCGCGCAGGCTCCCGCGGAGGCGGCGGCCGGGGCGCCCGCCGGGAAGACCGCGCCGAGCTGGGCCGTCGCGGACACCGGGGCCGCCGCCGGCACCGGGCCCGAGGGCACGCAGCGGCTCGCCGCGGTCGCCACGGCGGCCCGGGCCGAGGAGCCGGCGTCCGGCGGCGGTGTGCCGGTCCGCGGTTTCGTCCGCGGCGCCGAGTCAGCGCCCGTGCCGCAGGCCGCCGTCACGCTGATCTCGCTGGCCGGGCGCCAGCTGGGCCGGTCCGTGGCGCAGGCCGACGGCTCCTACGCGGTCGACGCGCCGGGCGCGGGGTCGTACGTGCTGATCGCCTCGGCCGACGGCTACCAGCCGCAGGCGTCGACGATCGTCGTCCACGGCGAGCCGCTCGCCTACGACATCCTGCTCAGCGGCACCAGCGGGCTGACCGGCCTGGTGCGGGCCGCCGAGAGCGGGCAGCCGGTGCGGGACGCCATGGTCATCGTGACCGACGTGCGCGGCGACCTGCTGGCCACTCAGGCCACGGGCGAGCAGGGCGAGTTCTCCTTCGCCGAGCTGGTGCCGGGGGCGGTGACCGTCGCGGTGAACGCCGCCGGGTACCGGCCGCGCGCCCTGCCGGTCGAGGTCGGCGGCACCGGGGTCACCCGGGTCGAGATCGACCTGGACGCGGGCGCCCGTGTCCAGGGTGTCGTCCGCGCCCCGCACGGCCCGCTGGCCGACGCCCGGGTGACGCTGGTCGACCAGGCGGGCAACGTCGTCGGCTCGGCCACGACCGGGGCGGACGGGGCGTACGCCTTCACCGACCTGGACGGCGGCGAGTACACCGTCATCGCCACGGGCTACCCGCCGGTGGCCACCGCGCTGACGGTGACCGGCCGCGGCACCGACGGCCACGACATCGAACTCGCCCACCCGGGCGAGTAGTACGGACCCCGGCCCGTGGCGGGCGGGCGCGCCCCGAGCGGAGGTGCGCCCCCTGTCACGGGCCGGTTTCTCGAGGAGTTACGTGAGATGGGACTGACCGCGAGGATCCGTACCCGGGACGGATGGGCCGTGTCGCACGCGGTCGTCACGGTGGCGGACATGACCGGCGCGCAGGTGCTGCGGGCCGAGGCCGACGCGGAGGGCGCCGTACGGGACGCCGCGCCGCTGCGGCCGGGGGCGTACACGGTGATCGTCACGGCCGTCGGGTACGCGCCCGCGGCGTCGAGTGTGATCGTCACGGCGAGCGGGCGGGCCGAGGTCGGCACGGTGACGCTGGCGCGCCAGGGCGGCACCGAACTGCCGCCGCCCGGCCCGTGGACGATCGACCCGGTGCACTCCAGCGTGGCCGCCGTGGCCCAGCACCTGGGCATCTCCAGCGTGCACGGCCGGTTCACGGAGTTCTCCGGCGCGATCGAGATCGCCCCGGACGACGTCACCAAGTCGCGCGTGGAGGCGGTGATCCGGGCC
This sequence comes from Streptomyces sp. NPDC044921, assembly GCF_056432865.1. Lineage (NCBI taxonomy): Bacteria > Bacillati > Actinomycetota > Actinomycetes > Kitasatosporales > Streptomycetaceae > Streptomyces > Streptomyces sp. NPDC044921. Next base: position 248,140 of record NZ_JBWKIF010000007.1, on the reverse strand, counting down.
GCGTCGATCGACACCGGCAACGGCATGCGCGACGGGCACCTGAAGTCGCCGGACTTCCTGGACGCCGAGCGGTTCCCGGAGATCACCTTCCGGTCCACGGGGCTGACGGCGACCGGGCCGGACCGGTGGACCGTCCACGGGGAGCTGGGCATGCACGGGGTCGTCCGGCCGGTCGACCTGGACCTGGCCTACCTGGGCACCGGCCCGGACCCGTGGGGCGGCACCCGGGCGGCGTTCCGCGCCACGACCGAGCTGCGGCGCGAGGACTTCGCGATGAACTACAACCAGGTCCTCCAGGCGGGCATCGCCGCCATCGGCACCACCCTCAAGGTGGAGCTGGACGTCCAGGCCGTGCAGGGAGCGTCACTGCCCGCGGCGTGAGGAGGGGTCGCGCGGCTGGGAGACTCTCGCCACCAACTGGCCGCACAAATCCCGGAGTTTGACGTTCCGGTCCTGCGAGACCCGGCGCAGCCGCTCCAGGGCCTGGCGGGCGTCGATGCGCTCGCGGGCCATGAGGATGCCGACCGCCTGGTCGATGACGCTGCGCGAGAGCAGCGCGGTGCGCACGTCGGCCGCCGACTGGCGGCGGCGCTCGATGTGCAGGGACACGTTGACCGCGTCCCCCGCCCGGGCCGTGAAGGCCCGGGCCGCGTCCCGGCCGGCGTCCAGCGCCCCGGCCCGCACGCCGTAGAAGTTGAAGGCGGCGCCCGTCTCGCCCTCGACGGCCACCGGCACCGCCAGCAGGCAGCGCACGCCCAGGGACAGCGCGTACGGCGTGTACGACGGCCAGCGCGTCTCCTCGGCCAGGTCCGGGACGTACTGCTCGACGCCGGTCTCCGCGGCGTCGACGCAGGGACCCGAGCCGTTCTCGTACTGCCGCAGGTCCAGGCCGCTGGGCAGGCCGTCGCTGCCGGCCAGCGTGAGCAGCCGGCCCGCGCGGCGCACCGTGATGCTGCAGGCGGCCGCGCCGGGCACCTCCTGCACCGCGCGGTCGGTCAGGTCGCGCAGCAGGGTGTCGAGACCACTGCTGCGCACCATCGCCTGGTCCAGCGTGTCGGACGTCTCGGAGTTCATGACCGTACGGGTATCCCGTCGGCCCGCGAACACGCCCCCCGAGCCGTCCCGTCCCGCCGTCAGGCGGTGTTGTGGGTGCCGACGATGCGGCGGGCCAGGTCGCGCAGTTTGACGTTCTCCCGCTGGGAGGCCCGCACCAGGCTCTCGAAGGCCGCGGCCGCGTCGATGCCCTGACGCTCCATGAGGATGCCGGTGGCCTGGCCGATCAGGTCCCGGGTGTGCATGGCCTCGGTGAGCTGCTCGCGCACGGTGGCGGAGTCGAGGGCGATGCTGACGTGCGCGGTGAACAGCCGGCCGATGCGCGTGGCGTCCTCGTCGAAGACGCCGGGCTTGCGGGCGTACGCCGTGAGCACGGTCAGCCGGCGCTTGTCGGCCCGCAGCCGCAGCGACAGCGCCGAGCGCAGTCCCAGCGCCGACAGGACGTCCCAGCCGTCGTCCGTCTCGCTGTCCGTTATCCGCGCCACGGGGCTGTGCCACAGCTGTTCCCAGTGCCCGTGCTGTTCGCGGCCGGTGTGCCGGGACTCGGCGGAGCGGACGACCTCGTCGGTCCAGGCGAGTGTGCGGAGCTTGTCCCCGCGTTCGATCACGGAGATGCCGGCGTGCTCGGCCCCCGGCATGAGGTGGACGGCCAGCCGGACCGCCGTGCGCAGCGTGCTGTGCGGGGTGGAGGTCTCGTGCAGTTGCTGAGAAGCCACCGTCAGTGCTTCGGCCAGCTCGAAGCCGACCGGAAAACGGGGCAAATCAGGAAACTCGGACGCAGCCACCACGAACCTCTTCGGCATGCACGGCCATGGCCGTGCGCAGGAGAGCTCCGCAGCACATTCCCGACTGCGAGCACAGGACGGACAGCACTCTAACTGTTCGGTTGCCTCGAAGTGACGCCCGGCCGACGGCCGGGCCTGGGCGCTTCCGTGGCCACCCCCCGGCGTGGTGGAATGGCGGCGGGTCAGGAAGCGGCCTTACCGGAAACCGGACGAACGTCTGCCAGGTGAGTGCCGTGACCTTCTTCACGAATCCCACAGAACCACGCGACCTGCCCGGCCGCGTCCACCTCACCCTGCCCGCCGAGATCGACTTCTGCAACGCCTCGGAGCTGCTCCCGCTCGTCATGTCCGCGGCCGAGGCCCGAGGCGACCGGCTGGAGGTGCTCGTCCTGGACCTCACGTCGACCTCCTTCATGGACTCCCAGGGCATCCGCCTGATCAACGACATACGCGAGGGCCTGCGTCCCGGGGCCCGGGTCCGGCTGGTGGCCCGGCCCGACGGGGTCGCGAGCCGCGTCCTGGAGCTGACCGGCATGCGCCGGGACGTGCCCGTGTACGACAACCTCCCGGAGGCACTGGCGTCGTAGGCTGCCGGGCATGGCACCGAACATCGCGACGAACACCCGTGTCTCCCTGGACGAGTTGCTCGACTTCGTACGGCCCCGCCACCACGCGGTCCTGCTGACCCGGCGGTTCGACGGCGGCCCCCAGGGATCCCCGCTGACCTGCGGGGTGGACGACTCCGGCCGGATCGTGGTCTCCACGTACCCGGAGCGTGCCAAGACCCGCAACGCCAAGCGGGACCCGCGGGTCAGCGTCATCGTCCTCAGCGACGACTGGAACGGCCCGTGGGTGCAGATCGACGGCACGGCGGAGGTCCTCGACTCGCCCGACTCCGTCGAGCCGCTCGTGGAGTACTACCGGAACATCGCCGGGGAGCACCCCGACTGGGACGAGTACCGCGCGGCCATGGTCAGGCAGGGCAAGTCGATCATCCGGATCACACCGGAGCGGTGGGGGCCGGTGGCGACGGGCGGCTTCCCGGCGCGGCTGGTGGAGGGGGAGTAGCCGGGCGCGAGGTCAGCCCCGGGCGACCATCGCCTCGATGCCCGCGATCAGCAGCTCCAGGGCGAACTCGAAGTCGCGCTCCAGCATCTCGGCGACCGTGTCGCCACCGCGCGCCGCCATGATCTCCTGGGACTCCTTGATGACGTCGGCGGCCTGCGGGGCGGTCGAGACCGTGCTGAGGGCCTGCTGGAAGTACTCGTCCACGGTCATGCCGCCGGCCGCGGCCCGGGTGGCCAGGTGGCCCTCCAGCGTGCCGTAGCCGTAGACGAACTGGAAGACGGCCGAGATCGTGCTGGTCAGGCGCCGCGCGGGCATCCCGGTCCCGCGGACCACGCGCTGCACCACCCGCGAGAACGCCAGGTTGTTGGGGCCGATGTTGAGGAAGGCCCCCACCAGCGCCGACACCCAGGGGTGCCGCACCAGCAGCGTCCGGTACTCCCGCGCCAGCGCCCGCATCTGCTCGCGCCAGTCCTCGCCCGAGTCCGGGTCGGGCAGCCGCATCTCGCCCATGACCGCGTCCAGGGCGAGTTCGAGCAGGTCGTCCTTGGTGTCGACGTACCAGTAGACGGACATCGCGGTGACGTTCAGCTCACCGGCCAGCCGCCGCATGGAGAACCCGGCCAGGCCCTCGGCGTCCAGCAGCCGGACGGTCACCTCGATGATGCGCTCCCGGTCCAGCCCCGAGGGCTGTCCGCCGCCGCGCCTGCGGTGCGCCTTGCCCTCCAGCCAGACGCTGGTTCGCGGCTGATCCCGCCGGGCCGCTTTCGCCATGGCGCACCTTTCTCGGTCCTCGAACGCCGCTCATGCTAGACGCGCCGTCTGCCGTCGGCGGCGGGGCCGTGTCGCGGTGCGGCTCTGCCGTGGGGGCCGGCCGCGGCGACCCCGTACCCGCACGGCCCGGTCACCTAAGCGGACTCTGCCCGCTCGGCCCGCCGGAGCAACGCCGCCGCGACCAGTCCGCCGGCGAGCACGGCGACGGCTCCGACCAGCTGACTGGTCTCCAGGCCGGAGGCGAACGCGTCGGAGATGCGCGCCTTCTCCTCGGCCGTGCCGGCCGCGGCCAGCGCCGCGGGCAGCGAGGCGGCGGAGACGGCGACCAGGGAGGCGAACCGGGAGTTGAGCACGGCCCCGAGGACGGCGACGCCGAGGCCGTTGCCGAACTCCGCGAGCGTGCCGTTGATGCCCGCTCCCACGCCCGCCTTCTCCGGCGGTATCGCCCCCATGATCGCGTTGGCCATCGCGGGCATCGACAGGGCCACCCCGGCGCCCATCACGACCAGGCCGAGCAGCATGCCGCCGTAGCCGTGCCCGCCGAGCAGCGCGATCGCCGCGAGCCCCGCGGACACCAGGGTCATGCCGAGCGCGATCGCCGCGGGGGTCCCGGCCTTCAGCACGAGCTTCGCCCCGATCCCGGTGAAGTTGAGGGCGACCACGGTCAGCGCCAGCGGTGCCGTCCGCAGCCCGGCGTCCAGCGGCTCGTAGCCGAGCACGAACTGCAGGTGCTGGGTGAGCAGGAACAGCGACCCGGTCATGCCGAACGCCACGAGGATGGCGCCCGCGACCGCGCCGACGAACTTCTGGTTGCGGAAGAAGTGCATGTCGAGCATGGGCTGCTCGGTGCGCAGTTCCCACAGCACGAACAGGCCGAGGACGAGCACGCCGACGAGGGCGGAGACCAGCACCTGCCCGGAGCTCCAGCCGTGTTCCGGACCGGTGATGATCGCGTACACCACGGCCGTCATGCCGATGGTGGACAGCACCGCGCCCAGCAGGTCGGGCCGGTCACCGGCCTTGTGCCTGGACTCCGGGACCAGCGCGGCCACCGCCACCAGGCCGAGCACCGCGACCGGGATGTTGATCAGGAAGATCGCGCCCCACCAGAAGTGGTTCAGCATCACACCGCCGATCAGCGGCCCGGCCGCGAAGCCGAGCGAACTGACCGTCGACCACAGCGCGATGGCCTTCACCCGCTCCTGGTCGTCGAAGATCTGCACGACGACCGCCAGGGTCGTGGTCATCAGCAGCGCACCGCCGACGCCCATGCCCGCACGGGCCGCGATCAGCTGGGCCGGGCTCTGGGACAGACCGGCCGCGAGCGAGCCCATGCCGAAGATCACCAGGCCCGACATCAGCATCAGCTTGCGGCCGTAGCGGTCGGCGGAGTTGCCCGCGGTCAGCAGCAGGCCGGACTGGACCAGCGAGTACGCGTTCATCATCCACTGGACGTCCGCGGTCGTGGCGTCCATCTCACGGGTGAGCGAGGGGATCGCCACGTTCAGGATCGTGTTGTCGAGCAGCACGGTGAGCTGCGCGAGGCAGATGACACCGAGGATGAGCCAGCGTTGGGGGTGCCCGGCGGGCGCCGTCCGCGGCGCGGTGGTTTCTTGGGGGGACGTCGTCATGTTCTACACCGTAGAACAGCTCCTATACGGCGTACAACGGAGTTCGGCGGGGGGCGGTGGCCGAGAGCCACCGCCCCCCGCCGGACCGTTCACTGGTCAGCCGCCGGCCTCCTGCGTGAGGTCGTAGAGGGTGGCCGAACCGGCCGTGACCTTCTCGAAGTTGGCCTCGACCCAGGCGGTGATCTGCGCGGACGTGCCGTCGCCGCGGCCGCCCATGCCGCCGCCCGTACCGGAGGCGACGAAGTAGTGGATCCTGCCCTCCGCCACGTACTCCTTGAACCGGGCCAGTGTCGGGGAGGGGTCGGTGCCGTTGAAGCCGCCGACGGCCATCACCGGCTCTCCGGTGGACAGCTGGTAACTCGCCGCGTTCTGGGCACCGATGGCCGCAGCCGCCCAGGTGTAGCGGTCGGCGTCCGCCTCCAGCAGCTTCCTGGCCTCGGAGCCGACGCCGGCGCCGTTGAGGAGGCCGCCCATGCCGCCGCCACCGCCCGTGCCGCCCATCCGGCCGCCGTCACCCTTCTGCTGGTTCTGGTTCTGGTTCTGGCCTTGGCCCGGCATGCCACCGCCGGGGAGGCCCGGGCCGCCCTGCTGGTTCCGGCCCTGCTGGTTCCGGCTCCCGCCCGGGAAGCCACCGCCCGGGCCCGCGCCGCCGGGGGCGCCGCCGTCCGGGCCGCCGCGGCCGCCCGCCACCGACGGGCCCGCCGTGACGATGGAGCCGGTGTGACCCTCGTTCAGCGTGGTGAGCGTGTACGCCGCCGGTCCGGCGAGCGCGGCGACGAGGCCCAGCCCGGCCGCACCCAGCGCGAGCCGGCGCCCGAGCCGCCCGGCGAAGACCAGGCCGAGGGCCGCCGTGAGACCGCCGGCCAGGACCAGCCACTTCAGCCAGGGCAGGTAGCCCGGGGAACGGCCGAGCAGGACGTACCCCCAGGCCGCGGTCGCCGCCGTCGCGGCGGCCAGGGTCAGGGACGCCCACACCTCGGCCCGCCTCTCCCAGAGCAGCGCCGCGCCCATGCCGGTCAGCGGGGCGATGTAGGGGGCGAGGGCCACCGTGTAGTACTCGTGGAAGATGCCCTGCATGTAGCTGAAGACCAGCAGGGTGGTGAGCAGCGCGCCGCCCCACACCAGGAACGCGCCGCGGGTCACCGACGTGCGCCCGGCCCAGCGGGTGGCCACCAGCCCGGCGACGAGCAGGATCAGCGCGGCCGGGATCAGCCAGGAGATCTGGCCGCCGACGGCGGAGCCGAACAGCCGGTCCCAGCCGGTCTCGCCCCAGGCGCCGCCACCGCCGCCCCCGCCGCCTCCGACGCTGCCGGTCTCGTCGCCGTTGAGGCGGCCCAGGCCGTTGTAGCCGAAGGTCAGCTCCAGGAAGCTGTTGTTCTGCGAGCCACCGATGTACGGGCGGGAGGAGGCGGGCCAGAGTTCGGCGATCGCCACCCACCAGCCGCCCGAGACGACGATCGCGGCCAGGGCGGCGGCGAGCTGCCCGATCCGCTTCCGCACCGTGACCGGGGCGCAGACGCCGTACACGAGGGCGAGCGGCGGGAGGATCAGGAAGGCCTGGAGGGTCTTGGCGAGGAAGGCGGCGCCGATCGCGGCACCGGCCCACAGCAGCCACCTGGTGCGGCCGTCCTCCAGGGCGCGGATGACGAGGTGGCAGGCCAGGGCCATCAGCAGCGCCAGCATCGCGTCGGGGTTGTTGAAGCGGAACATCAGCGCCGCGACGGGCGTGAGGGCGAGCACCGCGCCCGCGATCAGGCCGGCCGCGGGGCCGAACCGGCGGCGCGCGGCGGCGTACACGACGGCCACCGTGCCGACGCCCATCAGGACCTCCGGGACGAGGATCGCCCAGGAGCTGAGCCCGAACAGCCGCACGGACAGGGCCATGGGCCACAGCGCGGCCGGGGGCTTGTCGACGGTGATGGCGTTCGCCGCGTCCAGCGAGCCGAAGAAGAACGCCTTCCAGGACTGGCTGCCCGCCTGCACCGCCGCCGAGTAGAAGGAGTTGGCGTATCCGGAGGCGCTCAGGTTCCACAGGTAGAGAGCGGTGGTCACCAGCAGCAGGGCGAGGAAGGCCGGGCGGGCCCAGCGGGGGTCCTCGGGGCGGCCGCGCCACAGCCGCCGCGGCAGCGACCGCCCGGGCTCGCCGGCCTGTGGGGCGGCCGGGGGCGCGGGCGTTCGTGACCCGGTCCCCGGTGGTGTGGCTCCGGCGTCGGCCCGCCGGTCGTAGTGGACGGTCATCGCAGGTCCCTCGCATCGGTGTCGTGGGGGCGCACCGGCAGCGGCCGCACGGTGGTCTCCCGCCAGGAGTCCGCGACGTCACCGGCGCGGAACGGAGTGGTGTCGTACGGCGGGGCGGCCACCGGCGGGCCGCCCTCGCGCCGGTCGGGGAAGACCCAGGCCCGGAAGAGCAGGAAGCGCAGCACGGTCGCCGCGAGGTTGGCGGCGATGAGGACCGCCAGCTCGGTGGAGTGGGCCGGCTCGGCGGTGGCCGCTCCCAGCGCGGCGAGCGAGCCGCTGGTCAGGGCGAGTCCGATGCCGAAGACGACCAGGCCCTGCGCCTGGTGCCGTACGGCCCCGCCGCGCCCGCGCACCCCGAAGGTGAGCCGCCGGTTGGCCGCGGTGTTGGCGACCGCGGAGACCAGCAGGGCGAGCGCGTTGGCCGCCTGCGAGCCGGTGAAGGACCGGAAGCCGCTGTAGAGGAGCAGGTAGCAGAGGGTGGACAGGCCGCCGACCACGCAGAACCCGACGAGCTGGCGGGCCAGCCCCTTCGGTACGTCCTCGATCTCGCGGTCGCGCGGGTCGTCGCCGAACGGTCGGGTGAGCCGGTCCAGCGGCAGCGACCCGGTGGCCAGCGCCCGGCCCACCCGCCACACGCCCTTGAGGTCGTCGGTCGCGGTCTTCACGAGCTGCACGGTCGAGTCGGGGTCGTCGACCCAGTCGACCGGGACCTCGTGGATGCGCAGCCCGGCCCGCTCGGCGAGCACCAGCATCTCGGTGTCGAAGAACCAGCCGGTGTCCTCGACCAGCGGCAGCAGCGCCTGCGCCACCTCGCGGCGGATGGCCTTGAACCCGCACTGGGCGTCGGAGAAGCGGGCCTGCAGGGAGCCGCGCAGGATGAGGTTGTAGGCCCGGCTGACGAACTCCCGCTTGGGGCCGCGCACCACGCGCGAGCTGGGGGCGAGCCGGGAGCCGATCGCGAGGTCCGAATGACCGGAGATCAGTGGCGCCACCAGCGGGAGCAGGGCGTTGAGGTCGGTGGACAGGTCCACGTCCATGTAGGCGAGGACCGGGGCGTCCGAGCCCGACCAGACGGTGCGCAGGGCCCGGCCGCGGCCCTTCTGCTCCAGCCGGCGCACGGTCACCTGGGGGATCCGCGCCGCCAGCCGCGCGGCCACCCGCGGGGTGGTGTCCGTGGAGGCATTGTCCGCGATCGTGATGCGGAACGCGTACGGGAACGTGCGGGAGAGGTGCTCGTGCAGTCGGCGCACGCACGGCTGGAGGTCCTTCTCCTCGTTGTAGACGGGGACCACTACGTCCAGGACAGGCGTACCGGCTGGTGCGGCCGGGAGGTGCTCCCGCGCCGGCAGGGTGCCGGGAGAAGAGTCGGTTCGCATGGCACCGACTGTCGTCAGGCGCCCTGTCGCGCCCGTGTGGTGAGGCTGTGGCGTGCCTGTGAGTGCTCCCGCCCGTCCCTGTCCGGCCGCGGCCCGGGCGGCAGCGCGGGCAGGCGCACCGTGAACACGGTCCGCCCGGGCACGCTGTCGACGGTCACGGCACCGCCGTGGGCGGTCGCCACGGCCTGCACGATGGCGAGGCCCAGACCGGTCGAGCCGGTGGCGCGGGAACGCGCGGAGTCGCCGCGCGCGAACCGTTCGAAGACGTGCGGCAGCAACTTGCCCGGGATGCCCGGCCCGTCGTCCGCCACGTCCACGCACAGCCAGGGCCCGCGCCGCTGGACGCGCGCGGTGACGGTGGTGCCGGGCGGGGTGTGGGTGCGGGCGTTGCCCAGCAGGTTGACCAGGACCTGCTGGAGCCGGGCCGCGTCCGCCGACACGAGCGCGGGCTCGTCGGGCAGGTCGAGCCGCCAGAGGTGGTCCTGGCCGGCCGCCCGGGCGTCGCTGACGGTGTCGACGACCAGCGGGACGAGGTCGGTCCGCTCGAACCGCAGCGGCCGCCCGGCGTCCAGCCGGGCGAGCAGCAGCAGGTCCTCGACGAGCAGGGTCATCCGCCCGGCCTCGGACTCGATCCGGCCCAGCGCGTGCCGGGTGTCGGGGCCGACCTGTTCGCGTCCGCGCCGGGTGAGTTCGGCGTAGCCGCGGATGGAGGCCAGGGGGGTGCGCAGTTCGTGGCTGGCGTCGGCGACGAACTGCCGCACCCGCGTCTCGCTCTGCTGGCGGGCGTGCAGCGCCCCGTGGACGTGGTCGAGCATCCGGTTGAGCGCGGCACCGACCTGCCCGACCTCGGTGCGGGGGTCGGTCTCGGAGTCGGGGACGCGCTCGCTGAGGTTCACCTCGCCGGTGTGCAAGGGGAGTTCGGAGACGCGGGTGGCGGTGGCGGCGACGCGGCGCAGAGGGCGGGTGGCGACGCCGACCAGCACGGAACCGGCCAGCCCGGCGGCGGCCAGCCCGGCTGCCGTGACGCTGATCTCCACCAGGACGAGGGTGTTGATGGTGCCGGTGACGCCGGTGGTGGGGACGGCGACGTAGTAGCTGCCCTTGTCACCCGACTTGTACTCGACCCGGTACTCGCCGAGGCCCGGCAGGTCGACGGTCTCGATCGTCCCGTCGACCCGGGGAACGGAGGCGAGCGCGGCGGCCTGAGCGGCCGTGAGCGGCTTGGCGGTCACGTGGAAGGTGTCCTCGGACTCGCCGTGTGCGGAGTCCACGATCTTCCCGTCGCGGATCTCGGCGGCGACCGTGCCGCTCGGCTGCGGACCCTTGGTGACGAACTCGGTGAGGCTGATCCGCTTCGGCTGTGCGGGTGCGTCGTCCCGGCCCGGCTCCTTCGGCGGGCTCAGCGCGGCCCGGGCGGCGACCTCGTTGAGCTGCCCGTTCAGCTGCTCGTACAGGTGCGACCGCAGGGCGAGGGTCGTCACGGTCCCGATCACCGCGCACACCACGGCGATCAGCGCCACGGACGCGACGACGAGCCGGGTGCGCAGCGTGCGCGGTGTGCCCGCCCGTTTCCCCAGGGCCCGCTGCTGCGTACGCGGCCGTCGCCGGCCGCTCATGACGCCGCGGGCTTGATCAGGTAACCGGCGCCGCGCCGGGTGTGGATCATCGGTTCCCGCCCGGCGTCGATCTTCCGGCGCAGATAGGAGATGTACAGCTCGACCACGTTGGCCTGGCCGCCGAAGTCGTACGACCACACGCGGTCGAGGATCTGCGCCTTGCTGAGCACGCGCCGCGGGTTGCGCATCAGGAACCGCAGCAGCTCGAACTCGGTCGCGGTCAGGTGGATGTTCTCCCCGGCCCGGGTCACCTCGTGGCTGTCCTCGTCGAGGGTGAGGTCGCCGACGACCAGCGTGGAGTCGGACCGCCGGTCGGCGGCGCCGGAGCGGCGGATCAGCCCGCGCAGCCGCGCGACGACCTCCTCCAGGCTGAACGGCTTGGTGACGTAGTCGTCCCCGCCTGCCGTGAGCCCGGCGCTGCGGTCCTCGACCGCGTCCTTGGCGGTGAGGAACAGCACCGGCACGTTTGGCAGTTCGCGGCGCAGCCGGCCGAGCACGGACAGTCCGTCCATGTCCGGCAGCATCATGTCGAGGACGACGGCGTCGGGACGGAAGTCACGCGCGGTCTGGATCGCGCCCGTGCCGTCGCCGGCACTGCGGATCTGCCATCCCTCGTAGCGCAGGGCCATGGACAGCAGCTCGGTGATCGACATCTCGTCGTCCACCACCAGCACGCGGACGGGGCTCCCGTCCGGCCTCAGCAGTTCGGTGCGCCCCTGGGGCGAGGTCGTGGTCATGTGAACACGATGTCGAGGCCCGCTGAGAGGGCTCTTTCCACAGGCTGTGATTTGTCTGAGAAACCCACAGGCACTTCCCAGGAAACGCCTGGGAAGACGACCCGGCCCGGGCCGTCCGGGGCGCGGGGGCCGGTTGCGGGGGCCGGGTTGGCGGGGGCCGGGTTGGCGGGGCCCGGGTTGCGGAGGCCACGTTGGCGGGGCCCGGGTTGCGGAGGCCACGTTGGCGGGGCCCGGGTTGGCGGGGCCCGGGTTGCGGAGGCCACGTTGGCGGGGCCCGGGTTGGAGGAGCCCGGGTTGGAGGAGCCCGGGTCACATCGCGTAGGTCGCGTCGCCCGGGTCGGCGGAACCCGGGCCGACGGAGCCGGGCGGGCGGGACCCGGCCTGCGCCACCCGGGTCGGCTGAGCCCGGCCGCATGGCCCGGGTCGGCGGAGCCCGACCGCATGGCCCGGGTCGGCGGAGCTCGGCAGCGTGGCCCGGGTCGGCGGAACCCGGGTCGCGTCACCCGGGTCGGCTGAGCCCGGCCGCATGGCCCGGGTCGGCGGAGTAGCTCGCGTCACCCGGGTCGGCGGAGCCCGGCCCGCTTCACCCGGGCCGGGTGCCCGCGCGCGTCAGAACAGCCCGTCCTGCACGCTCGCCGACGCCCTGAACTCCCGTACCGGCACGGTCAGTCCGCCGTCCGGTGCGGGCACCAGCTCCCAGCCGGTCATCAGGCGCGTGTCGAGCACGACGACGCCGCCCCCGGTCGACAGATGGAGATCGGGCCCGGCGGCGGCGACCAGCTCCCCGCCGACCACGCCCCCGGCGGCCAGCCCGGCCACCTCCCCGACGGCCGCGGGGACGTTCGCGAGCCCGAACACGCCGACGTGGTCGACCACGTCCAGCGGCTCGCGCTCCAGCGACTCCGGCCACCCGGCGAGCGCGACGGCCCGCGCGTGCAGCCCGGTGATCTCACGGGCCCGGTCGGCCGCCGCCCGCGGCAGCCGGGCGCGCACGGCCCGCTTGTCCGCGTAGGGGATCCGGTCCGGCACCCGCAGCGCGGCCCGCAGCAGCTCCTCCGTACGCCGCGCGGCCATGAGCGGCCCGGCGCCCAGCCAGCTGAAGCAGACGGCTCCCTGCTCCAGCAGCCGGGCCGGGCCGCGCTCCACGGCGGTGATCCCGACCTTGACCAGGCCGGGCCCGAACCACGCCAGGTACACGTGGTACGGCCGCGGGTCGTCCGCGAGGGTGTCCGCCGCCACGGAGTGCGCCCGGTCCAGCCGCGCGCACTCCTCACACCGCGCCCCCGTACTGCGCGCCGGTACGACCGCTCCCACGGGGCACGCGTGCCCCCGGGCCCCCGCACACCCGCGCACTGCCCCTTCCGCGACTCCGAAGGCCACGCGCCTCCCACGGGCGAGCGCGCTGCGCCGCCCCCGTCCCACACCAGCTCGGGCCCCGCCCCGGACCACCGCAGCCCCGAGCACTTCCATGTGCGTGCCATCACCGACGAGAGTAGAGGGGACCACTGACAAGGACGTCGGACCGCCTCAGCGGACGGAGTCCGCTCCGAGGGCGGTCGCCTTCTCCCGCTCTCCCTCCCGCTGCGCGGGCATGGACGGTTCCGGCGTGCGGCCGGCCCGCTCGCCGCTCCGCCGGCGTCCGGCCAGCCGGCATCCCAGGCAGTCGGCATGCCCGCCGGGCGCCGCGGAATCCCGCACCCGCCACCCCCACTCGGCCCGGGGCCGGGCCCCCGGCCCCTTGCCCCATCCCGCGAGATGGAGCGCCCAGGTGACGAGCAGGCTCACAGCGCCGATGCCGAGGCCTGCGCCGATCAACGGGCCGGAGACCGTGCAGACCCCCGCTCCCACGACGGCGGCGCCGACGCTCGCGATGCCGAAGCCGACCCAGCCCGCGACGGTGTGCCCGTGGTCATACTGATGTGCGCTCACGTACTTCCCCTAGGCCACGGGGCCCGCGCGGGGAACACCCGCAGCCCCTTACTTACTAAGACTTTTATCACCCAAACATCTCACGAACTAAGGGAAATGGGAATGCAAGCCAAGCCGCGCCCGGCCGCCACGCCGGAGCAGGCGCTGTCGGCGATGGACCACCTCATCGCGACCCACCTGGTCGGACAGCACGAGATCGCCCAGCAGGTGGGCCTGAGCGTGACGGACCTCACGTGCTTCGCGTACGTCATCCAGGCCGGGGACGACCTCCCCACCGCCGGAGACCTGGCGGCCCGCGTCCACGTCACCACGGGCGCGGTCACCGGCATCCTCAACCGCCTGGAGCGCGCCGGCTACATCGCCCGCCGCCCCGACCCGGACGACCGCCGCCGGATCCGCGTGGCGGCCCGGCCCGACGCCGTCGCCCGCGTCCGCGAGGTCTACGAGCCGTACTACGCCCGCCTCATGGAACTCTTCGCGGACTACTCCCCGGCCGAGATCGCGGTCCTCACCGACTGGTTCAACCGCGCGAGCACCCTGGCGGCGGACTACATGGAGGAGCACCGCCGCGGGGACTGAAACCACTGGGATCATCAGCCCCAATTAACACGCCACATTAATCGATCACATCTCCGACCTCCTCGATCTCGCGTACGATTTTTTATCTCCTATCTCGTGAATCTCTCCTGAGTTCGCTATGCAGCGAAGCGGCGGGTCGCATAGTGACAGGTAGCAAAAATCCGCGTAGCCTTGCGGCACTGGTCGCTATGCATACTGCCAGTCCGCTTGGCTTCGGTTTGACCGGTGGCACTAAGAGGAGCCCTTCATGCCCGATGCCGATCCCATGTTCTACCGTCAGGTTCTGGGCACGCAGCTTCAGGAAGCACGTAAAAAAGCGGGACATTCGCAGCCGGATGTGGCACGAGAGACAGGATGGTCCCTGTCGAAGGTCATGCGTCTCGAGTCAGGTCGGGTAAAAATCTCCATGACCGACCTGAAGGCGTTGATCAGCTTCTACAATCTCCCGCCCGACAGCGCAGAAAAATTGCGTCGCGCAGCAGAGGAAGCGCGTCGGCAACCGTGGTGGTACGAATACCGGCTTCTGCTGTCTGAGGGGTTTCAGTCATACCTCGGCTACGAGGCATCGGCTTCCGTGATTCGCAACTTCGAGGCCCTCTTCGTCCCCGGGCTGCTTCAGACCGAACTGTACGCGCGCACCCTTCTGCAGCAGTCGGTGGTCCCGGAGAAGGAAGAGTTGCTGGACCTTCGCATGAAGCGTCAGGAACGCATGTTGGGGGAGGCAGCTACGACCGAACTGCGTTTCCTGATCGATGAGGCCGCCCTCCGACGAGTCGTAGGTGACCCCGAACTGATGGAGGCTCAGATCCGTCATCTCGAGAGGGTCAGCGAGATGGACCGGATCAGCATTGGAGTGGTGCCCTTTGCCAGCGGCCTGTACCCGCTGCTGCGTTCGCCCTACGTGATTTTCGAGTTCGCGAAGCCCGACCAAGAGCGCGTTGTCTATCTCGAGAACCCAGACGGCAGCGTCATCCTGAACAACAAAGCGAACGTAGGAGTCCAGCGCAGCGTAGAAGACTACCTGGAGGCCTTTTGGGAAGTTGAGAACAGCTATGCTCAGCCCGTCAAGGAATGGCGAGAGAGCAACGCTCAGCTCGCCGCATAATGGCGAGAAAGTGCATCCAAAAAAGTCGTCCACGCCGATGGGCCGACAACCATAAGGGGTCCGTCGCATAACTTCGAGTCCCTGATCAGAACGTGACGTCCCAACGAGACCTCGACGCAATTATCACCCGCTGGTCCGCTGGCAGAACTTTTCCGCCACACCGGTATCGGGTCCGCAAAGGTCACAGCTCCCCCAATCCTGTACTGCAGCAACATGGCACAGTCAGGGCTCCGGCGCCAGTATGACGGTACAAGTCATGACTGCCAAGGATGCCAATGCGGCAGGGCAGGGTCAGAAAATGGGTGAGGTCATGAACGGATGACCAAGTGCAGAGCGTCAAGCAAGAATTCAAGGCCGATTTCGGCCAAACATGAAGAGCTTTTCACAGCGGTAGGGGGAGTCCTCGGTCTGCCAGCAAGCATTGCCCGAGTACTCCCCCAGCGCGAAGCATCCTCGTCCATCGACTCAACCAGGAAGCCTCATGGCAGATAGTAACGCGCGTCGCGTCACCTACCAGCCCCGCCCTCACCGGTATCTCAGTGGACGGCCCGTCCTAGGCGGGGCCTACCAGCCAGGCAAGAGTCACCAGCTGTCACAGACCATACGTAGCGGGGGAGGCATAGGGTGACTCAGCCTCCGTCTCTCCCCAGTGATGGTTCACAGCAGCGGGCCCTACTGATCATTATCGCCGTACTGTTCGGCCTGCTCATCGGTCTCATAGTCGGCGTGGTGGCAGTCGTGCTCCGAGCGACAATCCTGGACGCGGTGAAATGGGCCGGGGGCACGTTCATCGCCGTCACCATGCTGCTGCTGAAGATCCGCGAACTCATGCGGTGATCACATCCGGTCCCCGCAGACGCATTGGGCGATGGCAATACCGTCGGCTCGGCGACTAGCTGGTCGTGCTCACTGCGCCGAGGTCCTGCGGATCGCTCTGCAAGATCTCTGTTCCGCTCCTCACCACCGGGAGTACACGTCTCGCCCGTCCCTCAAGGCGTGCCGCCGCCCGAGGATGTTGATGCCACATCAGGCAGCTGGCCTGCCTGCGAGCCAGCGCCCAGACGAAGCCACTCAGTCCGTACCGGAACCGGAGAGGCATCGGGCCACTGAGCGCGGCTCTGTGGCCTCTCTGGTGTCACCCGCTGACGTCAGAGGCCCCGTCCGGGTAACCGGCGGGGCCTCTGACCTGTGTGCACTCGGCAGGATTCGAACCTGCAACCTTCTGATCCGTAGGATCGGGCAGGGCGTCGTGCCCACTGCCGACAGCCTCAGATCCCGATCGCCCAGGTTGGCGATCGCGTGCGAGCGTGTGCCGTCGTTGCCGTCAGAACTGCCGTCAGATTGCAGCTTCGCCATCGCCGAGTGTCCGCCCGCCCCGTTCCGGTCCCAGCAAGCCACTCCTGCCAACCCCACCTGAGTGGCAGTAGGCCCAACCGAACGGAAGCCCTTGAAGACCACCTTCTCTGCTACTCAAGGCGGCTCGCTCGGCTCACCGCATCCGGCCCGGCCGGCGCCCGTGCCGCGCACAGTAATCCACCGCCTGCCCCAGAGAAGCGGTACGCCGTGGCGCGACAATCAGCTCTACAATTCTGGGCAGTCGCTGCAAGCCGAGCCCCTCAGATTCTGGCCCCGACTTCGCGCTTTACTGGGCAGCCCCACAAGCCCGACGCGGCAAAACTTGTGGGCCAAGAGTACTCACAGCGAAGCAACTCCCGCCCGAAGCCGCTGCATCGACCTATTCTGCACGTACTTCGTCGAGCGGCGAGCGACCCTCGACGTGCGCAACATACCTCTCACCATTACCGTCTGCACGAATGTCGATTCGGTAGATGTCCTCGGATCCCACACGAATGAACAGATCAATCAAGCTGTCGAGTGTAATTTTATAGAGAGTCTTCCGGCGCTTGTGATCGGAACAGACATAAATGCCATCCAGCATTCCAGAATCTTCAGTAACGGAAAAATGCCAGACGTAGCTATGAATTATCTGATTGCACAGGTGAGGGAATGAAAGGGTATCTGCCGCACCACGTTCGAGATCATACAGCTCATAGAACTCGTAACGGTTGTATACGTCCGGCACCTCTCCAACTAGCGAGAAGCGCTCGACCGGAAAGTTACGCGCAGCAAGTCTATCGGAGACTTTACGGGACTCGTTCAGTCGCCGAACAATGAAGGCACCAAGTGCTATGTCTCGCTCGACCAGGTAAGTGGTTCGCTCAGTCCACCGCTTTTGAACTTTTCGCTTCTCAAGCCGCTCTGCGATTCGAAGAAGGTCCTCACGCCATGGCGTCGAGTCGCCGATCATCAATCTCCCTCCAGTTCATTGTGTGTCCGAATGGCATCTGCCGCGATCGCTCTCCATTTAATTAAGCTGAAAAATCTCGGAAAGCGTGACGGATACTATCGAGAATCGCGGTGATCCCAGACCAGTCTTCCTCCGGTTGAGTGCTCCCCCGAGCTATGGCGCCATCCAGCTTCTTTCGGAAAGATTTCTGAAGACGGCTTTTATCAAGAAGTTCACCCTGGTAGGCGTTCTGTCTCTTTACGTAACCCGTCCACTGCACCGGTGTCAGTCCACCCGCAGGATCTTTCAAGACATCCTGACCGAAGTACAGCTCCAAGGCGCCCGCTTTACCGTTGACGTCAGAGATTCCGTGCCCGGTGGGGCCGATCGTCGGGTATTTTCTGCCCAAATCGATGTCAGGGTATTGAATCACCCTGAAAGTCTTGGGAAGTGTGGCGTTCATGGCAACCAGTACATCCGAGGCGGCCGTATCATTATCAAAAATAGCGATCACTCTGTTTGCGACCCCTGAGGCTGCGAATGACTTTACGGATCGCGCAAGGGCGCTAGCCCCTCCTTCAGCTCCAACCCCAAAATCCATGAACTTCAGAAAGTCAACAAGGTGTGGATATATCAATGAGAGCGCCGCACTCAAAAAGCTAGCATCGGTCGATCCCTCTGTCAGTACGATCACGGGGAAGGTTGCGACATTTGCCCCCCTATTCTTCTCCATCTCAAGCTCGCAGAGCCGAGGATCGGGTGACACGAAGCCGCGACCTACCACGTCTGCAAGATTCCAGACCACGGGCACGTCTTCTTCGTGCATTTCAATTACGGCCCGAATTGTGTAGCGAATATCGACCGACGAATCGATCCAGTCGGCATCTGCACCAAAATCACACCATCCGGTTCGCCGCACTGACTCTTTGCCGTCTTCCAGCCAGGAGTGGAAATCGAACTCGTCTGGACGGTATTCCTCTGGAGTCTCCATGTATCCGTGCCTGAAGGCAGCGGCCGTCGCATTGATGTCGATACCAAGGAGCTCCAACCGATCCTTCATCTGGTGGGATGAAATCGTGAAGTAATCAAGGTCGCCGTTTTCGTCGCAGCGGGCGTCACACTCACGAAAAATCGATGCCGCTTCAGGGTTATAGCCCTCGCGAAAGGATTGGAACCATGTTTCCCCCACGACAAAGAATGAATGTGCAGCCAATTTTCCCCCGTTCTATCCTGCTTTTCTCTGCGTACTCGCGAAACAGCCCCGACGCAGCCGGGTCACAGGGAAGCTGCTTACGTCTTCCTCGACCTCTGAACCATGCCAGTGCAGCAGGCGGTAGCTCTGTAGTATGAACCTCGTCCTGTACCGGGGGGAAGACGTGGCCACACGCCGCTTGTTGCGCGATACGCACCCTGCTGTCTTCGCAGAGATCAGCGCCGTGGAGCCGGCAGCGGTTGATCGAGATAGCCTCACTACCGGCAGCGGCCGGACAGTGCTTTGGACCTGCAGCACATGCGGCCATCAATGGCGCGGCCGAGTAGTTGATCGGACTAAAGCGGGCGGTCGCGGCTGCTCCCAGTGTCGGCGGGCGGCATCGCAAGCGGCTTGGCAGATGCCGCCTCCTGGCGCGTCACTACAAGACCGCTTCCCAGAGATCGCGGCCGAGCTCACTGCAATTGACGGCCACCCAGGACACACCGCATCTGA